>NZ_CALEMX010000211.1 GCF_937910335.1 uncultured Gimesia sp.
CCATCCGAGAGGAGAACGACCGCCACATCGAAAAGGCGAAGGCCCTCCGCAAGAACGAGCAGATCGTCCACACCACCCGCGTGGAGAACGACCGCCACATCGAAGAGGTGAAGGACCTCCGCAAGAAAGAGCAGAACGTCCACACCATCCGAGAGGAGAACGACCGCCACATCGAAAAGGCGAAGGCCCTCCGCAAGAAAGAGCAGAACGTCCACACCGTCCGCGTGGAGAACGGCCACCACGCCAGAGAGGTGAAGGCCTACCACGACCCAGTGAAACACGACCCAGTGAAACACGACCCAGAGAAACACAACCCAGAGAAACACAACCCAGTGAAGGTCGCGAAATCCCATCGAAAAATCGGGAACCTCAGGCACAGCGTACACAAAATGCGCCGGCTGGCAGTCTCATTTTCACAGGGGGTTATGAAACCGATCCCCGAGATCATGGGCGACCAGTCACACTCATCGCAGCAGCACTCGGTGTGAAATCAGAAGTGTTTCGTCAGGCATTCAGCAATGTCAAACCAGCCCGCGGCGGAGATCCCACTCCAGCACGTGCAAATGCCAACAAAAAAGTGCTGATGGATGCGCTCGGCAAACATGGTATTACTAATGACCAACTCGATACGGTCTCAAACTATTATCGTTATCGACCGGGAAGAGGCAATCTATGGAAACATAACCCCGCCAGCGCGAAAGCAATGATCAAAGAGGGAAAAGTCACCGGCTTCGAAATCACAAACCCTGGTTCCGGTTATATGATACCACCCGCAATCGCAGTCGTCGGCCATGAAAAAATTCGAGTCAAAGCCACACTGCAATTCACGAAAAACTTCCAGACAAACGGTAGTCTTAAATCGCTCACGATCGTAAAATGAAGCTTTCAGCACACGCATAGCGTATCAAAGTCCCCTGAAAATTTCCCCGCCCCCCTCTCTCTGTATACAATCCCGTCTATCACAATTCTCACTGCCCCTCACTCAAACCAGCTTGCATTTTCCCTTTTGTAAACTTACATTAGAAAATACAGTCGCATCGATTTAAAGGCGTCCGTTCTATACAAAAAGGAAAACATCACCATGAATTGGGTACCAAAAGCAGGACTCTTTTATCATTTCTCACGATTGATTTGCCTGCAGATGAGTCTGCTCGCCATCAGTCTCTGTGGATTCGCACAATCAAAAGTGGATGCCGCCACAAACTGGAAAGCTGGCATCGCGCGTCAGGTGATCACTCCCGAAACAGCCGTCTGGCTCGCCGGATATGGATCTGAACGCGCCCCCGAAGAAACACTGCACGATATCTGGATGAAAGCTTTGGCATTGGAAGACAATCAGGGAAACCGTGCCGTCTTGATCACCAGTGACTTTCAAGGTGTACCCAAAAGCATGAGCGACCGGGTCTTTGCAAAGATCAAAACAAAATATGGTCTGGAACGTAAGCAGGTTATGTTTACCTTCTCGCACAACCATTGTGGCCCACGTCTCGGCGATGATCTTTATGATTACTATCCCGTCGATCTCGCGCAGGTCAAACTGGTCAACGAATACACGGACCTCATGGTCATTAAAACAGTGGAATTGATCGGCAGAGCAATCAAGAACCTGGCGCCCGCCAGCCTGCAAATGGGAACCGGACACTCTACGTTTGCGGTGAATCGTCGCAACAATCGCGAAGCCGATGTTCCCGCAATTAGAAAAGCAGGCAAGGAGCTGGTAGGGCCCGTTGATCACAGTGTTCCCGTGATGACTGTCATACGACCGGACGGAAAACTGGACGCCGTACTCTTTGGCTATGCTTGCCATCCTACAACACTCAGCTTTAAAAAAGTCTGTGGCGACTACCCGGGCTTTGCACAACTGGAAATCGAGAAGAACCATCCGGGAGTGACCGCCATGTTTGTCAATACCTGTGGTGGAGACCAGAACCCGCTCCCGCGCAGAACAGTTGAACTCTGTGAAAAATATGGTCACATGCTGGCAGTAGGAGTGGAAGAAGCTCTGCAGAAACCACTCAAGCCCATCTCTTCGGGATTGAAAATGGAATTTGAGTATGTAGAACTTCCCTACCAGAAGGTGGTCACGCGCAAGGAACTGGAAGTAGATTCCAAAAGTAGTAATGCGATTTTAAAACGCTGGGCAGTTCGTTTACTGAAAAAACTGGATCAGGGAGAAACCTTTGCTCCCTCCTATCCTTATCCCATTCATGTCTGGAAACTGGGTAACGAAATGTTGATGATTGGCATGGGCGCTGAAACCGTCGTCGATTATGCATTGCGTTTCAAAAGAGAATTCGGACCAGGTACCTGGGTCTGCGGATACGCGGATGACATGATCTCTTACATCCCTTCCAAAAGAGTCTGGCTGGAAGGAGGCTATGAAGGGGGCGCAAGACTTTACGAATACGGCCGCCCCGCGTACCGCTGGGCCGGTGATATGGAAGACATTATTTCCACATCAGTCCACAAAATGGTTAAACAGGTTGATCATAAAAAAGATTAATCGAGCCGCTTTACGATGGCATCATTCATACATCCACAGACGAGATAGTTTTGCCAGCGAAAATTTTCTGAACGATGGGAAATTCCACGAGCTGTGAATGCTCTGCCGAGGTCAGGCAACGGATCGGTCGGGGTGCAAAATTCCCGGGAATTCCCCGCATGTTTAACAACGCGGTTACGGTCGCAAACAGCGGCGCTGAAAACGATTGTAAAAGTCGTAATAACTCGGACAGATCCTGCTGCACTAAACTCAATTCTGCCCAGTTCTCTGTTTCGGATGCCGCTACCATTTTCTCAATCCACTCTGGCACCAGAACATAAATCCCGTCCAAATGCTCACGCACGCCGGACCGCAAAAGGACATCCATTAAATTTGGTTGCGCGACAATCACGCGAAACTCATCATCGGGAACATCGATCACCGGTCGTATGGTCACAAAATGATCCGAACATTTAATGCCATGAATATTCGGATGTTCGGCCAACTTCATGACTGTTTCCACTTCGAGTTTCGTTCCCGTCGTCTGAGGCAGATCGTAAAGATATAACGGCTTCGAACTCACATCTGCCAGAGCATGAAAATAATCGATCAAATCTTCCTGACTGAATTTGACAAAATAAGGCGAAAGCACAACCACTCCATCAATGGCGAAATCCTCAACCATGCGTATGCGATCGCAGGTCCTCACAAAGCTGGTGTCCCCTACTCCCACAAGCAGTTCGGCTTTGCCCGCATTCAAACGCACACTCTGTTCGACCAGTTGTCGATAGGTGTCATCAGTCAAAAGTTGCATCAAGCCCATCGTACCAGCTACTAAAAATCCGTTGATGCCATGCGCCAGCTGATCGTTGATCTGTGCTTCCAGACCGGGAATATGTAATTGTTCTTCGGCCGTTAAGGGAGTTCCCAGCGCAGTGATCATTTTGATTGAATTCATAATCTGATATAACTTTCTCTATTTTTAATTTGAATTTAAACAGTTCGATCCATGAATTCCGACAATGTCACCACCGGACAAGTTCTGGAAGACAACATGCGATCAATCGAGGGCTGATCTTTAAATCCCGTGCCTGTGATCAGACAGACCACGGTTTCCTCGCGTTGAATTTTTCCTTCAGAGGCAGCCTGCATAACACCCGCCAGGGAGACCGCAGCGGCAGGCTCACAGAATATCCCCTCCTCAAGCGCCAATTGTGACTGAACCCTGTAAACATACTCATCTTCGACAAGATAACCGGAACCACCAGACTGTCTGCATGCTCTGATCACTTCATTTCCATCGAGTACACTGGCTACCTGCAGACCACCAATTTCAGTAGTGCTATGACAGGCTTGCGCGTGATCGGCCCCCTCTCGTAACGGACCAGCAATCGTATTATTACCAGCAGGTTGAACGCAGTGCATCGCAGGCAGCATCGCTATTTTTTTCTGCAGTAATGCCGTTTGAAAACCACGTACAACAGCCAGAAGCAGCCCACCACCTCCCGCACAACTGAAAACGTGATTGATTGAACGTCCGATCAAATCTGACTGATTCACCAGTTCCCTGCCGATGGCTTCAACCCCCATCATACTGACAGGACTATATTGATAACTGCTGATTTGAAGTTGCGATTCAAAAGCCGACCCGATCTGCTTCAGATACTCGAATGTCTCACTGGTAATTTTCGGGTCCGCGCCAAAACCCTGAATCTTCCAGATTTCTGCACCATAAGCCAGCATCTGTTTCAGTTTATTATCTGGCGCACCATCAAACACGGCAACCTGACATGGCATGCCCGCTGCTGCACAGTAAGCAGCCAGTGCTGAGCCGGCGTTTCCACTCGAGGAAGTCACGACACGTTTTTTGCCATTCGCCCGCATGTCAGAGATAGCAGCTGCCGCAAAGCGATCTTTGTAAGACCCCGTGGGATTAACCGTTTCAAGTTTAAAATACAAATGGTCGAGCCCCACAGCAGGACCGATCCGACGGGAACGCAAGAATGGCGTTTGCCCTTCGCCCAAACTGAAATGTTCAAAACTCATCTAAACAGTCCCGGGAATGACATAAATCATCAAAAAGGCTGACACCACATTGAACTCAATCCGTACAGAAAAAGGAAAACCACTTCCAAAACTCTTGATTCCCAGAACGAAACACCACGAATTATCTTGACGCTCAAACTGCCGCTTATATGATTGTATTACAATCTACAGTTTTATAGTATAAGAGAACATTGCAGATAATCAATCGATTCCACCATTTGTCAATCAGTTACAGGAAATTGACATTGGCTTTTCGAACGTGACAAACCCATCTATCACAAACGATGCTCCCAACAGGAAGGTGATTTTTCGATGAAGCTTTCACAGAATGAACGTTCCCTTGATTCTGCAAAAACATTAAGCGCGGAACTGGCCGACCAACTCTGTGAACGAATCCGAAAAGACCGCCTTGTCCCGGGAGACCGACTGGGAACAGAAGCAGATCTGGCTGATGAGTTTGGTGTCTCACGAACGGTCGTGCGTGAAGCAATTGGATCACTCAGAGGTCTTGGGATTGTGACTGGCAGGCAGGGACTCGGACTCTGCGTTGCAGAAGCCAGTAACTTTTCGTCTGTTCTGAGAAAAGCCCTCGTACCACAGGTCGCCAGTCCGCAAGGCTGGCGAGAATTACAGCAACTTCGGGCCGTAATTGAAATCGGTTCCATCGCGCTGGCCGTTGAATTGATCTCGGCTGAAGAAATCATTCGACTGCAAACGATTGTCGTCGAAATGAAACGTGTGATGAAAAACTTTAAGTTAGACCCCACTGGAACCAGTAAAACATATAAAGAGATGGACTGCATGTATCATCAGACCATTCTGGCCGCCTCGCACGGGAATTTTGTGAAACAATTCCATGGAGTTTTACTGGATTACTTCCACGCTGGTGACTTGCACGGCCACCCCCCCACAACCAAAGGACTCCAGGAGCATGAACTCATCGCAAACGCAATTGCGGACCGGGATATTGATAATGCAACCAGGTACCTGACAGAACATCTAAAACCGCAATTGAAAGCACCTGTTGAATAATACCAGATTGAGGATTTTTTTACTTTTTTTTTGCTTAACTTGAGGGAGTTCGTTCAATGTTACAAATCAACGTCGAGAAAAATAAACGGGGATTTACGTTAATTGAATTGCTGGTGGTAATTGCCATTATTGCGATCTTAATCGCTCTCTTGCTACCCGCAGTACAACAGGCACGCGAAGCAGCGCGACGCTCCACTTGCAAAAACAACTTGAAACAAGTGGGATTGGCCCTGCATAACTATCAAGATACACACAGTACCTTTCCATTCGGTGGCGCTATCACAGGTGGTTGTAGTGGATATTCAAGTAGCCATATGTTTTCATGGGGTGTGCACATTCTGCCGTTTTTGGACCAGGCAAATCTCTATAATAATCTCAATTTCTCCGGATCAACTCCTTTCGTTCCCGCTAATTTCACCTCGAGTACCTGCTTGTCAGTCGTGTCACCTTATCTCTGCCCCAGCAATCCTGCTCCCGACACCCTTGTTAATCGGGCAGGAACGTTTGCTGGTGCCTTACCGGATGGAATGGGGAGAACCGATATCGGAGGGGTCGCAGACTCTGTTAACTGGAAATGTGAAACGAGTCCCGGAGTGTACGGAGTGCGTCCGACTCCCACCGGAAATGGTGTACTCTTTGGAATTTCCAGCGTCAAATTTCGCGATATCATTGATGGTACAAGCAACACACTGCTCGTAGGTGAAGTCACAGGCTCCCTATCGGCATCGGGACTGAATGGAAACTCTTACACGGGATATGATGTCTTCGATACCAGTAATGGGATTAATAGTATCGACACAGTTCCCGGTGGAGGGACCTTTGCATTCAGACCACAGGGATTTTCCAGTTACCATGTCGGAGGTGCTCATTTTGCCTTGTGTGATGGTTCGGTCCGCTTTATCTCTGAAAATATCGATCAGGGAACACTTTCTAACATTACCACCCGCGCCGGCGGTGAAGTGGTCGGCGAATTTTAACCTTGCTCTCGCATACCTCATAGTAACAACAATTAAGTATCATGACACGCAAACAGAACGAACTTGATCTGCGTTCTCAAAGGAAACTTTAATGTCTGGCATAAGACCAATTCTCTGCGGAATTCTGATTTTGGCCGTCGGTTGTGGAGGTGTCAGCGATGCCCCTGACCGTCGCATAGTAACAGGAACCGTAACACTGGATGGGGTTCCAGTAGAAGGCGCCGCGATTCGATTTGTTCCCCAACCAACGGGCCCCATCGCCGCGGGAAAAGTGATCGATGGAAAATATGAAGTGACCAATAAAGGGGGGGTGCCTTTGGGGAAACATCGTGTTGAAATCAAAGGCACACCGATTCTTCCCGCTGATACGACAGGCATGTCTCTCGGAGAAATCGATGCAGCCACCAAACCCCCGGTTCCCATTCCTCAAAAATACTTTAAGCCCGCATTTCCCAGATGACTTCCCTCGCTTTGGCACGTAATTTGCGCCA
>NZ_CALEMX010000212.1 GCF_937910335.1 uncultured Gimesia sp.
CGCATACCGCCGAGAGCAAGCAGAAACAATCCTACCATAATTAAGCTGTAAGTAGATTTCTGCTGTATATCTCTAATTTGATCGAACAACATCTGTGAAACGTTTTGTGGGAGTCCCTGATTGATTGCATTTTCCATGCTGTGAATGAGGCCCTGTATCGGAAGTTGAGCCACGCAGGCGATGATGACGATCAGCAAGGGGATGAGTGTAAAAATTGCATAATAGGCGAATTGCGCGCTGTGGGCGCTAAGCCTGTGTTTATTGTAACCCTTGAACGACCGCAGAATCAGGTCCCAGGGGGTGAGGCCGCCAAACTTCCACATCGCGCGGAAGCCAATTTTACCGAGTTGAATCTGTTCTTGTTCAGTCATGTCGGGCCGTTCATAAGTATTGATATTAAATGCTTTACGATTTCCTTGACACAAAAGTCTAGATCATTCAAGAGATCGTCATAATTTGCATAATCATTAAAGGTTAACATCTGGAATCGTCGATAAAATTGATAATGGGAACTCTTTTCCAAAGGTTCTTTGTATTCAAGCTGATTGCTGTCCCCAGTTTTTAAGTTCAGAGATTAACCGGAAATTAAAATGGATTCTTTGCTGAAGATGTGTGCTGGAATTTTACTTTGTCTGCCTTTATCGGGGTGTGTAGGGCAAGGCTATTATGATCCTTCAACAGGTTTAGTTTCTTGTGGGGATTTCTATGGTCCCACTAACATGGTAGATGATATCAGATGTTCGCTTTCCAAGCACCGCGCACATCGTCTGAATAAACGTTGTTGTAATCCTTGTGGCAGCTGTTGTACTACTTCCTGTGGAAAGTCGCTTCCCGGTTTGCTGGCTTCCGGAACATTTAATTATGGTGGGGACGAGAGCACCTTCGAATCGTATGGCCCGCAAACATATACTACAGATGGCCCGCAAACTTATGCTTCCGAGTCGAGTTGTCCGCATTGCCAATCTGAGGCAGGGACGTTCATGCAGGAATCAAATACGCCCGAATCATACATGCATGAAGGCGTACCGACTCCTCCCACGACTGTTGTTCCTAAAAAAATCAGTCCTGTTCCCGATCATGGTCCAAAAAGTACCCTGCAAACGCCTGCTCCCGCACCTGGGGCAGAAGAGCCGATGTCAAAAGCAACATATGTACCACCGGCATTGTTAAATCCGCCTACTGTCTTACCCAGTTCAGCGGCTCCGCAACAGCAAACACGTCGGGCACAATGGGTTCCTGCACAAATTCACTAAGCGCGATGAATCATCGATCGATTCGAAGAGCGCTTTGAATAGAGTGGTGTGAAGCGGTTATTGCCAGCAGGCACTGGTCTTGAAGGGAGTTGTGGGGTGTATCAACGCGATTCAGGAAATCGATTTTTTCACCAAAAGAGATGCCCCCTCGATGTAAAAGATCTCGCTCTGCTTTTGCTCTGCTTTCTCTGTTTCTCAACAACAGAACTTGAGGCCGCTGTTTATCAAGTGGGCTCCGATCAGGAATATCATCAGGTAGAAAATGTTCCCTGGGAAAAACTGATGGCAGGGGATGAGGTGCATATTCATTGGCGACCTCAACCTTATCATACGAAATGGGTTCTTTGTTGCAGAGGAACGAAAGACAAGCCCATTGTGATTAAAGGAATTCCTTCTGCGCAGGGGGAATTGCCTGTAATCGATGGACGTCGTGCGATGACGCGCCCGCAATTGCGATATTGGGGAGAGCAGCGTGGGATCATTAAAATCGGCGGTGCACGAGATCCTGCTGATACGATGCCCGCCTATATCGTAATTGAGAATCTAGATATTCGCAGTGCGCGGCCCTCCTTTTTCTATTTTAACTCAGAGGGGCTCCAGAAGTATTTTAAAAATGCAGCAGCCATCTTTATTGAAAAAGGGGAGCATATTACGATTCGAAACTGTTTCCTGCACGATTGCGGCAATGGTCTTTTTGTGGCTTATGATACGAAAGAGATCTTGGTTGAAGACTGTTCCATTTACCATAATGGCATTGCAGGCAGTTATTATGAGCACAATGTTTATACGGAGGCAGCCGGGATCACTTTTCAGGGAAATTATCTTGGCCCATTACGGAAAAGATGTCTGGGAAATAATCTCAAGGATCGTTCTGCCGGCCTGATCGTACGTTATAACTGGATCGAAGGGGGCAATCGCCAGTTAGATCTTGTTGATTCGGAGGGAGGAGACATCATTCGCTACGATCCCCGCTACCGGACTACTTACGTTTATGGCAATGTACTTGTCAAACAGAAAGAAGATCCAAACAGTCAGGTGATTCATTATGGCGGCGATAGTGGCGATGAAGATGCGTATCGAAAAGGGACGCTGTTTCTTTTTAACAATACGGTTGTTTCCCGGCGCGCGTCAACAACTTTAGTCAGGTTGTCTACCAATGGAGAACACCTGGACTGCCGTAACAATATCTTATTTACATCTCAAGCAGGCAGCAGTTTTGCGATTCTGGATGAATTGGGAACAGCGAGTCTGAGTTTTAACTGGCTAAAAAAAGGTTGGAAGACGGCACATTCCCGTCGTACTGGGAACGTAGATTCAGAAGCGGAAATCTATTCAGAAAATGATCCTGGTTTTCAGAATGCTGAAAAGAATCTATTTTTTCTCACTCCGAAATCAGCCTGTCTCAATAAATCCGGTTCGTTGCCAAAAACGATTCAAAATAATTATCCGATCCTAAAACAGTTTCATGGACCGCGGGGAACAAAAACACGCCCCGTAGATTCATTAAAAGATCTAGGGGCATTGGGAAGAGAGTCGGAGAAGAAATAGATCTCTAACTAGTGAATCATTTGAACTGATTTGCGACCTCGACCAGAGTTTTAACCATGCAGCCTGTACCGCCTCCTTCGCGACAGGGTTGATTCGCTGAAGCAAAAGCCGGTCCGGCGATATCAAGGTGAACCCATGCCGTTTCACCGACAAAGTTTTCCAGAAACTTGGCGGCGGTAATGGCGCCTCCCCAGCGTGTTCCGATATTTTTCAAATCTGCGACATCGCTTTTTAGTTGTTCTGCAAATTGCGGAAACATGGGCATTTCCCAGACATCTTCACCGCTGGATTTTGCAGCATCTTGAACTGCTTTTGACCAATGATCATCGTTGGAAAAAACACCGGTGACTTCTTCACCCAGCGCGACGACACAAGCACCTGTCAGTGTGGCAAGGTCGATGATTTTCGCTGCTCCTCGATCGGTGGCCAGAGTCAGTACGTCTGCCAGTACGAGTCTGCCTTCGGCATCGGTATTGAGCACTTCAATCGTCTTGCCGTTTCGCGCTGTGAGGACGTCTCCCAGTTTATACGAGGAACCATTTACCATGTTTTCGACCAGGCCCATGTATCCGACAACATTGACGGGCAACTTGAGCCGAGCGATGGCGGTCATGGCTCCCAAGACTGCGGCGGCACCACCCATATCGCACTTCATGGTTTTCATACCATCACTAGGCTTTAGAGAGAGTCCACCACTGTCGAATGTCACACCTTTACCAACGAGTGCCAGAGTTGGTGCGGAAGGATCGCCTCCCTGATGTTTGAGAATGGCCAGACGCGGTGGTTGATCACTGCCTTGTGCGACTGCCAGCATCGATCCCATTTTTTCCTGTTTGAGCTGACTCTCATCGAGAACCTCAGATTCCAGACCGTATGTTTTTGCGATTTCAACAGTACGGTCGGCAAAACTGATGGGGAAAATATCGCTAGCATGGCGGTTTACCATTTCGCGTGCCAGATTTATGGATTCACCTAGGATCAATCCCTGTTCAACGGCCTGCTCGCAGGTTGACTGATCAGCAGAGTTGGTGCCCACGATGAGAATATCCTGGAAGGGATGTCGTGCTGCTTCCTCGCGGTATATGTCCTGGCCGACTGAACCGACTACCATTGATGTGCTGATCACACGCGATGCTTCGCTAGCTGTCACTGAGGTCTCTCCCAAATCGGGAAGTGGGACTGCGATGCGTGTATTTTGTTTGGTGGAAATCGTGCGGGCAGCTGTCATCATGGATTTTTCCAATGAAGACAGTGAAACATCGGCCTTTGGTCCCAGGCCAACCAGCAGGATGCGCGGCGTCGGAATTTCGGTTAAACCGAGTAGTGAAGATGTTGTCGCCTGCTTGCCCGTGAAATCTTCACTTTCTATCAAACGGGTGATGAGTCCCGCTAATGATTTATCTAGTTTTGCAACCGCCTCGGTGAGAGGAGCGGATTCGATCAGACCAATTACCAGCCAGTCAGCGGAGAGCGATGAAATTGATTCATTCGTAAATTGCGTACCCATTAGTTCTTCAAATCCCTTTATCGTAAGGTCACTTCAGATTAAGATAAGTTGATTCCACAGTTTAACAAGTTCGGAGTAAAAACCAAATGAGAGATATCAGAATCGCTGCTGCCCAGTTTGAAAACCGAAATGGAGACAAAGCCTACAATCTGCAGCGAATTCGTGAATTATCGAAACAGGCAGTGGAGCAGGGGGCGGAAATTGTCAGCTTTCATGAATGTTGCATCCCCGCTTACACGTTTGTGCAACCATTTTCGATGGATGAATTGAGTTCTCTCGCTGAATCAGTTCCCGATGGGCCGAGCACTCAGGAGTTGATGAAGATCTCTCAGGAAGTGGGCGTTCCGCTCCTGGCTGGTCTGTTAGAACTGGATCAGGGAAAAGTTTATAACACATATATTTGCGTTGACGGAACAGAATTGGTCGCCCGCTATCGTAAGTTGCATGCGTTTGTGAATTCTCATATCTCTTCTGGTGATGAATACGTTGTGTTTGATGTGCGCGGTTGTCGTTGTGGAATTCTGATTTGTTATGATAACAACATCATTGAGAATGTCCGCATGACAACCATGCTGGGAGCCGACATTATTTTTATGCCGCATGTGACCTGTTGCCTGCCATCAGTCATGCCTGGCCGTGGACTGGTTGATCCGGAATTGTGGCATAATCGGGAACGTGATCCGGTTCGACTTCGACAGGAGTTCCAGGGACCGAAAGGCAAGGGCTGGTTGATGCGTTGGTTACCCGCTCGCGCTTACGATAATGGTATCTATGCGATTTTCACAAATCCGGTTGGAATGGATGATCAGGAAGTAAAACCAGGGCTTTCGATGATTCTGGATCCGTATGGTGAGATTATTGCAGAGTGTACTAAGTTAGGTGACGATATCGCCATCGCTTTATGCACGGTCGATAAAATATCAAGCTCGGGTGGACGCCGTTATCTTCGGGCTCGACGTCCTGATTTATATGGTAAGCTTGCCGAAGCACCCAAAGAACCACCGGTGACTCAACCAGGGTGGGAATTAAAGCCGTCCAGTTAATCTCTTTAACCTGGATTGAGTGCGGGGTCGCTGAAGCCAGCCTCTTCAAATCCTTTGGTGCGTAATTGACACGAATCACAATGGCCGCAAGGTGTGCCATCTGACAGTGGATCGTAGCAGCTATGCGTCAAGCCATAGTCTACACCTAGTTCCATTCCTTTTTTTATGATCTCTGATTTGGTCAGAGAAATGAGCGGGGAATGAATCTTCCATGTACCTGAGTGTTCTACACCTGTTTTCGTTGCCAGGGATGCGACTTTCTCAAAACCTTCGATAAATTGAGGGCGACAATCAGGGTAGCCACTGTAATCGACTGCGTTTACGCCGATAAACAGATCAAAGGCGTTCAGAGTTTCTGCCCAGGCCAATGCAAGAGAAAGAAACACCGTGTTACGTGCGGGAACATAAGTAATGGGGATGCCAGTTTCCAAATCGTGTTCGGAACGGTCTTTGGGAACATCAATATCGGCCGTTAATGCGGAACCACCAAAAACACGCAAGTCTAATGGAAACGTTACATGTTGTTTTACATTGAAAGACTGACAGACATTTTGTGCCGCCTTGAGTTCATGACGATGACGTTGGCCGTAATCGAATGAAAGCGCATATAACTCAAACCCGGCAGCGGCGGCAATCGCCAGGGTCGTCGCAGAATCGAGCCCGCCACTGACTAGAATGATGGCTTTGCGAGGATCATTGGTCATTGATGTTTCTACTCCTTGAATGATAGCGCTTTAAAAAAAGAAAACTATCAGGAGCGATTCGTGGTTGCAATCCCTTCGGAAAGATCGATTTGAAAATTCCTTAACTGGCAGGGAAAATAATGATTCCACGTTCTCAGATCGTACATTGATTAAAAAAGGCCATCAATGATAGTACCAGAGGAAATGGGAGTCGGCCGAGTCAGGCGGGGGAAGAAGGTCAGATGTGGATCGATGCCCAGCGCATGGTAGATTGAGGTCGCAAAGTCCTCGGGACGATACGGACGAGTGCTGGGCAGGCTTCCTTTTCGATCTGTGGCACCAATGACGACACCACGTTGAACAGGACCACCCGCCATCAAGACACTTCCGGCATTCGGATAGTGGTCACGCCCCGATGTCGCATTGATCTTTGGAGTCCGGCCGAATTCTCCCATTGCTACGACGAGTGTTGTATCTAGCAAGCCTCGTTCATCAAGGTCATCCAGTAAGGTGGAGAGTGACATATCTAACTGTGGCAGGTTTCCTGGTCCGGAATAGCTGTGCCATCTTTTATTGCCGGGCATACCTGCTGGACGATTGGAAAAAGACATCATCGAATCAAACAGCCAGCCATGATTATCCCATGTGCCATTGGTTTTGGCCTTTCCGAATAACCCGCCTTGTACGGCCTGATTGATGGTGACAAAACGTGCTCCCGCTTCAATCAACCTGCGGGCAAGTAGTACCCGACGACCATAGATATTATCGCCGTAACGTTCGCGAGTTTGAACGGATTCGTCATCCAGATTAACGGCTTTCTGCATCGCGCCGCTGGTGAGCATCGAAATGGCTTCATCAGTGAATTTATCCACCGATTCCAGTTGCGAGTTTTTCACAGCCTGTAATCGGCTGAGATTTTCTAACTGTGACAACATCGAAAGTCGATCTTCAAATCGAACTCGGGAAAGATTCAGTCCTCCCAGTTCCATTTCCGGTTTTTGCGGATCGCCTTTGAGATCGAATGCAGAATAGGCTGTTCCCAGATATCCGGGAGGATTGGTATAGCGGGCGGCAACTGGCAAACCCAGATGGGGAGGCATGCCTTTCACACGGCTTCCCTGTAACGCAGAAACAAGACAGCCAAAATTCGGAAAATATTGTTTGCCTACAGGTGCAAATCCACTTGCCACATGTTGTGAACCGAAGAGATGTGACCCGGTCTTGCCTTGCCAGGAGCGGATGATGGCTACTTTGTCCATCCGGCTAGCCATCAGTGGTAGTTTTTCGCTGATGAATGTTCCTGGTACATTGGTAGATGTCGGTTTCCAGGGGCCACGAATTTCTGCAGGCGCATCTGGCTTGGGGTCGAACGTCTCAAAATGACTCGGACCGCCGGCTAAAAAAATGAAAATGCAGGAAATGTCTCGTTTGTCGGAACTGGCGGCTGCTTGAAGGAACTGTGGCAAGTTCAAACCGAACAGGCCGACACCGATTTGCATCGCCTGTCGTCGATTTAATAAATGTGGAGCGCACATTCCATTATGAATTACTTCTGACATCGGTTCGGCCATCGGGTAAATTTGCGGAAGAGAGTTGGTGTGCTTCAAACACAAATTTTACCATGAAAATCGTAGAGAGGCCAGACATAAATCAGTCGATATATGTTAAATACGGTCAGAGCCCTGCCGATTTTGGCTTGATTTCCTGTGTGTTTCATCAGATCTCAGTAGAAAACCGTGATCGAATCCGCTTGAGTTACCAGGGAAAAGAGGGATACATCGAGTTCATCGCGAGTGCGGCATAATATGTTCGGGACCCTGCATATTGATATCCAAAGGGGATAATACGTGGATTATACATGCGATCATAATTGCCAAATCCCTGGAATTGCAGGGAACCAAATCGGAACGAAGGCCGATAACCTTGGTTGTAAAAATAGTTGCCTCGATAGGGAGAGCCGTACCAGTCTGACCGTACAAAATCGCTATACATGTCGAGTGCCGGCGTTGAGTATTGATTCCCATAAGCGTAGTTCAGCAACCAGGGAATTGAGTTCTGGTAGCCATAATACCGGGTTCGTGAAGCCGATCGCTGTTTCAGACGTTGCTGTTTCTTTGGTGAGTCTTTGGGGATGACTCGGGGGGAAATTACAACAGATCCCACTGTTTTTCCAGGGGAACTGCTGAGAGCAGGGCCACTCAGGGCAGGAGAGAGTTTGAAATCGGAATCGTACGAATTCAGAGTGATCCGTGGTGTAATCTGAACAATCCAGGCCTGCTTTGTGTCAGTTTTTGCAGGGATTGTTAAAAGTGGTGAATTTTGATTTTCGGCCAAAATCTCATTGGGAACGCAACCAAACAGGATGCATTCCGCGGCAAGGACTAACGTTAGTAAGTTTTTCATAGCTGCTACTTTTTGAAATCAAAGAGTGAAACGAACGTGGTTTTTTCTTTTTCAAGACATAAAACACTGGTTTCTATCCTAGCAGTCTGTCCGGATATTCCCCTGACCCTGGTTTTCATTACCGAGATGTCG
>NZ_CALEMX010000213.1 GCF_937910335.1 uncultured Gimesia sp.
ATATAATTGATGAGCTAAAGAAATTGGCTCGGGATGCTAGCAGTGATTTGAGTCGTTATGGGATTTGAGTAAATGAAAAGGAACTACACAGTAAAATCGCGAATATTTTATGGGAAGATTGGGATCCAATTGATGTGAATGATGGTGAAAACAAGTGGGGCGATGAATATGACGGATATGTTCCAGCGCTTTGCAAACTTGCACTCAATAAAGGTGATACCTATAAAATTTCGCGTCACCTAACCAATTTACAGCGAGATAGTATGGGACTCGAGGTAAATTATGAAAACGAGCATGACATAGAAATTGCGGAATTAATTATTAATGCGAAGAAAAATATCATAGGATTATAAAAAAATCGCATTACAAGCGTTTTCAGTCTGACTACTGCACGGCTACGCCGTTCAGTGGCGGCTGATGCGAGACTTTCGACTGAATGGAACCTGAAATGCGAATGATTGCCTTATTTCTTTGCGTAGTTGCAATCGGCTGCTCCAAGCCGACCGACTCTCACAGCGTTCCGCTCCAAGGCCAGGCGGGTTCGACAGTTGAAACTTATGACGACATCCCATGGGGTGGACTGAAGGTGCAGCTTTCAGGATCATCGCTCGAAAACGCCAATCAAATCGTGGTACTGCTGCACGGCTATGGCGCTACCGAAGCTGATCTCGCGCCCCTCGCTGATTACATTGGTGGCGACTCGCGCGCGTTTGTATTTCCCGCCGCACCCATTGAGATTGATGATGGCGGACTTGCTTGGGCAACAACTGAGCAAGAACTCGAAACGGCTCACGCTCGCCTTGCGGCCCTGGTTCGGTTCGCCTCGAAATCATATCCTGACGCCGAGATCGCGGTCGGTGGTTTCTCGCAGGGGGCGACGCTTTCAAGCTTGCTTCTATCTGATGGAAAGCTTCCGGTTCGGCACCTTATCCTCTACTCGCCCGCCCTTGCGATTGACGATTCATCAATCAAAGCTGGACGTGGTATTAGAGTACTATTGACCCATGGCAAACGCGATGAAGTGCTCCCGTTCAAGGATTCAGAACGCCTTCATAGAATGCTTGAGAGTAAGGGGATTACAACGAATTGGCATCCATTCGATGGCGGCCATACCATTACCAATGAACTACTTGACGAAACCCGAAATCAACTATCTCCAGCCAGCGAATAACCATGTGATGCCACGGAGGACGGGATGTGGGCTTTCTCATCTGCTTGAAAGTCATTCGCCCGCCCTCGTTGACCACTAACGTTACTCTTGCCCTCGTTCGATATACTCAATCGTTTTCTCAAATGCATTTTTAAACAGCAGTGGTCTACTGCGTGATCCAGATAGAGAGGAGAGGATCAACATCCGCTGTGATGTCGGTCTTCCCTGACACAATCCTGGCTGTAAAAACAAGCCCATTTAGCATCAATTGATAATAGACAAAAATCCTGATAGATTTAGACAGAATCAAATTTTGTCTATCAATAGTTAGAATATTATATGAACCGACTTGAAAGATTTTATCAAAATGCAGGTCTACTTGGAATTGCTCAGACCTGTATCATTTTATTTGTATTATATTTAGCTCTAAGCAAAGATATGAGACTTGGAATTGCTATTTATACGATACCTTCAGTGGCAATCTTATTTTTTGCTACTTATACAATCCGAAATAAATTGGTTGACTACGTTGAATTAACGAGAAAAATAATGAATGTGTGTGCTCTTTTGATTATTGTTTTATTCATCCTCTTTGCAAAAAAGTTCAATCAAGAAAATTTACTTTTTCGTTTATTTATGGCATCCTTTTTTAGCTCATATATCAGCTCATATTTCTGGTTATTATCCGATTCCAGAATTTCTCATGAGCGCTCCTGATAAATGTATGAACACAGACCAAAAAATTCGCCCAAATTTTCTTTATTGTAAAGCGATCTACGTCTCGCTGCGGGCAAAGAATCAATAAAACCGGAGGATAACCGATGGCTGCGAAGAGTTTTAAACCGGTGAAAATAGGTGTCATTGGCCTGGGTCGGTTTGGGCGATTGCATGCATTGACGTTATCTCGGCTGGCAGAAGCGGAACTGGTCGGGGTGGTGGCGCGTCGGCAGGAGAGTCTCGATGCCATCAGCAAAGAACTTCCCGATGTTCCCGGGTGGACGAATCTGACTCAGGCGATTGAGGAGTCTGACGCAGAAGCGTGGGTTGTCGCCTCTACGACCAAGTCACATGTAACTATCGCGCGAGAACTGCTCGAACGTGACAAAGTGGTGCTCTTGGAAAAGCCGATTGCGGAGAGTCTGGAAGAAGCGGAAAGCCTGGCTTCCCTGGTGCAGTTCGATTCCAGTAACCTGATGATGGGGCACATCGTGCTGTTTAACAGCGAGTTTCAAGAGTTGCGGGAGGTGGCCCGCGAACGTGGCTCGATTTCTTATATTGATTGCGTACGACATAGACCGGCGAGCATTGTTGAGAACTTTCCGGGCGAAAACCCATTACATGCGGCGATGGTGCATGATCTGTACGCGACACAGGTGTTACTCGATTGTGCGGAACCGGATCATTTCAGTGCCCAATTTCATCGGACTGCCAGAGGAGACATTGATCTGGCTGTGGCACAACTCAAGTGGAACGATGGTCCGGTGGCATCGTTTGCAGCCTCGTATTTAACTCCCGCAGGAATGCCGCCGCGCGGGTTTGACAGAACCGAAGTGTTTGGTGTGGGTTGGTCTGCTCGCATTGAACCTAACCCGCGACCGCTGTCTGTCTGGGACAATGAAGCCTCCTGGCCTCTGGCGTTGGAGGTGCGTGCCAACCCACCCAGCGGCATGATGGCTGAGGAGTTGCGTTGCTTCTGTCGGGTTGTGCGTAAGATGGAAGCAGTACCAACCGGAGCGACCTACTCAGATGCAATGCAGGTACAACGCTGGATGGAGAAGCTGAATGCGTTTGTCTAACTGGTAGAATAGTGATTAAAGACGAAAAGAGACCAGGTCTTTTAAAGAGACTTCTTGAGAATAGATCGAAATCCTGATAAAATTAGGCAGAATCAAATTCAGTCAATCATTCGTTATGCGCCTCAGTTGTAATAGTTAAGACTTGATCTGACAGTCATTGAAGCAAAATCCACCACGCCGGAAGAATTACAAGAAGTCGAGAAACAAAATTCCAATTCGGTTTTTGTCCTGGCCTCACTAGTGAAACGTTATGACTTTAAAGACAGATATGAGAAAAAAGTTAATGCACCAAAAACCGAACAAGAAAATATTAAGCGTGTATTAGAACAACTGGTCAAAATCTCGGACGATGACTCCTATTTTTCACACCTGGCCTATCTGTATCAGAATCAGGAACAGGAATGGGTAGCACTCTCAAAGAAAATGCTGGAACTGCCGAGTCAATCTCTCAAAATGGTTCACTGGGAAATTCAACTGGCGTACTGGTATGCCCGACAGAATGATCCTGAAAATGCCTTGAAACACGCCGTACACGCCTTTCAATCACGTTCAACAAACTCCTACAACTGCCTGGTCAACATTCAGACAAAGTATGGTAAGTACGACGATGCCAACAAGGTCCTGGCTCTAATGACAGATCACTATAAGAGCGCGGCTCTCCAGTGGCTCAATTGGTGCATCGCTCATAATACTGGTGATGAGCAAACAGCAAACAGTAAAGCTGATGCCTACTTCAAGAGCGTCGATGCTGATAATGTCCCCGGTTATCAACAACAGTTGTTTCATTATTATATGATAACCAGTGAGCCTGTAAAAGCCGCTAAAGCACTGATGAAGATACCCAATCTCTCACGCGTCTCACCCGCCACGCTTCTGATGGGAACTTGTGTCACTGATCAGCAAGGTGACAATGGGGGACGCGATCGGCTGATGCAGACCGTGATCGATTTAGAAAAAAATCCACGTAAGGCAACTGAGTCGGCAGCCTGGATTACTTTCGCCAAAAAATTACAGATCTTCCTCAAAAAACCAGACAAACGCAAATTGACTCAAAAGATGATTGCTGATCTGACCGAGAACGAAAAATTTCTTGTCCGGCAGCACTTCGAACTGGTGGCAGCTTATTATCTGGTGACCAACAATTTCAGCAATGAGGCTGCCCCCATGCTGGCCAATTCAGCAATCATTAATACTGACTTTCCTCTGACGGTTAACATAATCAGTCGACAGATCCTCAGAAAACAGGGGAAGAAAGTCGGTCCCATGAATCAGGGATTGAATTTGAATGTCCTCAAAAGATATGGAAAAACCAATCGGCGTGATGTTGGGAAAAAAGAATTAGTCAATTCGGTAGGTATGAAGTTCCAGCTAATCCCCGCAGGTAAGTTTCAGATGGGTGCGTCTTTTCAAACGAAAAAGAATAACGAGAAACCAGTCCATCAGGTGATCTTGACCAAACCTTTTGAAATTGGTGTTTATGAAGTGACTCAGCAGCAATATGAAAAAGTGATGGGAACAAATCCCAGCGAATTCAAAGGACCAGACAATCCTGTTGAAAGTGTAAGCTGGAATGACGCAGTAGAATTCTGCCTTAAGCTTTCGAAGATGCCAGATGAGAAAGGCTTTAGCTA
>NZ_CALEMX010000214.1 GCF_937910335.1 uncultured Gimesia sp.
GCACAATGTATTAATAGTGTGCAGCCGGAACTGTTAACGCGTTGTTTGAAGTCCAAAGATGGCAGAGCACGTGCGGCTGCCATTCGTGTTGCCCGGCATTGGAAGGACCAGATTCCCGAATCCTATCAATTGATCGCACCTTTAGCCAATGATGCCCATCCAAGGGTTCGCCTGGAAGCGGTGCGTGCGCTCTCATTCTTCAACCAACCAACAGTTTTAACCGACGCTTATCAGGCGTTGGATCATCCGGTAGATGAATTTCTGGAGTATGCCCTCTGGTTAACGACACGTGAAACGAAATCGATCTGGCTCCCACAGGTGCTTCAAGGAAATTCCACATTACAGAAAAATCCGCGCAAGCTTTTGTTTGCTTTAAAGGCTGTCAATTCACCGGAAGTTGCACCTGTGATCACAAAACTGATTCAAACCGGCCAGATTCCCGATAGTGAATTACAAACCAGTCTGAACTTAGTGGGAAAATTCGGCAATGCCAAAGATTTACAGCAATTGTTTGCACTGGCAACGAAACCAGAAACGACGGATCCACAGAAAGCAACCATCCTGCGAGCGTTGGCCCAGGCGTTTCAAGCAAGAAAAGTGCGGCCAGCGGGTGATCCACTAGCACTGAAGAATTTGTTTGCACTGCAGAATTTGTTTACCTCGCAGAGTCTTCCAGTACAGCAGGCATCCATCGATTGTGCGGGGCTTTGGAAAATTGAATCATTACAAACGCCAATTCGTGATCTGGCACAATCGGATCAGACCAATTTAGAGCTACGAAAATCGTGTCTCTTTGCATTAGCCCGCTTGGGAGGCGTAGAGAATCAGGATCTTCTAGAGAATCTGAGTATCGACAGTGATTTACAAGATCTTCGCATTGCATCTGTTGCCGCACTGGCGGAAATGAATCTCAATCTTGCTGCCAAACAAACGGTGAGCTTGATGAAAGAGATTACTTCATCTACGCAGCTTTCCGCACTGTCGAATATCTTTGTGCAGAGAAAAGGGGGCGCGGGGGTTTTAGTCAACGCACTCAAAGGAAAAACCATCTCCAAAGACACCGCCATACAACTGGGGCGATTAATACAGTCATCCGGTCGTGCCAACCCACAATTGGCAAAAGCCATTGCTGTGGCGGGAGGCTTAACCAGCGGCGCGCCGCAAGCAGTGAATCTCTCGCCGAAAGAAATGGCAAGTATGGTCAGTGCTGTCAAAACTAAGGGGGACGCAAAGCGAGGCGAAGCCATCTTTCGTAGAGCGGATTTATCTTGTCTGAAATGCCACGCGATTGGAGGCGCTGGCGGTAAAGTGGGGCCCGATATGATCAGCCTCGGCGGGAGTGCGCAGTTGGACTACATTGTCGATTCTTTGTTGAATCCCAATAAAAAAGTCAAAGAAAATTACAATGCAGTGACTGTTGTTACAGATCAGGGGAAAGTGTTCTCCGGTGTTTTGGTGCGTCGCACCGACAGTCAGCTGGTGTTACGAGATGTCAATGATAACATCATGAATATTCCGCTGGACCAGATTGATGAAGAAGCACCAGCCGCATCTTTGATGCCAGTCGGTTTGCTCGATAAACTGACTCAGCAAGAATTGATTGATTTGACTCGCTTTCTTTCCGAGTTGGGAAAAACGGAAGCATACAGAGTGGGTAAAGAGCGTGTCGTGCGACGCTGGCGTGTTATGAAAGGGACTCCCCAGGCAATGCACGCGATCCGAAGAACGAGACACGCGACAGCCGCTACCGAAAACCCTGCGTTCGTTTGGGAACCAGTCTACAGTCAGGTGAACGGTAATTTGCCCGTCAAAAACTTTGACGAGATCGGTAAACTACATATTTCTAACCGTGCTACAGGAGCCGCCTTTGTGCGTTGTGAACTCGAAGCATCTTCACCCGGTAAAACGATATTAAAATTCAATTCGGTGGATGGTCTGAAAATGTGGATCGCCGAAAAACCGGTGGTTCTCAAACCGGAGACCGAACTGGACCTCACCAAAGGCACGCACCGCCTGACATTCGCGATTGACCTGACTTCCGAACGTAACGTGCTGCGTCTGGAGTTACTCGACCCAAAAAATTCACCGGCGCAAGTCGCGATTGTGAACGGGAAGTAAACGATTGCCTATGCCTGCATCGGGGAAGGTCACCATTGACACTGTTCAGTGAATTTCGATAGCATCGTTGTGTAGACTTGGACAGAGGTGAATGATTTTTTCGTCCGTTACAGTAAAGTCCTGATACCTTGAGTACACCGCCTCCCCGACGTCGAAGACGCAGACCGAAAAATTCCATGGAAGAGGGAGTAGAGGCTCCTCGCAGGCGAAAGAAATCCTCGGGTAGCAAAAGGAGTCAACAGACTGTCAATGATACGCTTATTCTAAAGTCGATAGTGGCCGTTGTTGTGGTCTTTGCTGTCGTCAGCGGTATGTTCTTCTTCGACTGGAGAGATCTCGGTGTGGCGGTCGGCATGGACAGATCTCCCGAGAAACTATTAACGGACCTGAAGTATTATCAAAAGAAGCAGCTTAATTTAATTGCCTCTTTTCAAGATAAAGAACAGGCAAAAGCGGCTGTTCCCCAATTGAATGAGATCACAAAAGAACTGGCGATAATTTCTTTTGAATACAATGACTGGAATATCATCGAAGAAGATGATGAGATCCAGGAGCATCTAAAACTCGCGCCAGAAATTCGCGAAAGTATGCATAAAATTTCTCGGGAAGTCGGCCAATTACGCTCTAAGCACGAATCTCTTCTACGGGAAGAAATTAATCATCTCAAGGGAAACGCTGCTTTTAAATATTATGTGACTCAACTGGTCGATAACGCAAAAAGTGCAGGTGTGAAATATGCCCAAAAATTGAGTCTGGAGAAAGCGAAAAAAGGTGCCTTTAAAGACGGGTATTCTCCTGTGACAGCGGAAACAAAACTGACAGAAGGGATGCAGTTGCAGGGGATCGGCGCTCATGACTTTTGGGAAGATTGTATTGTAAAAGCAGTAAATCAAGACGGTACAGTGCGAGTCAGCTTTCAAGATCTAATTACCAGAGAAATATTCGGCGAACAGTCGGTATATTTTGACAAGAAGCTGGATCGAGATCGACTGCGGATTCCAGACGTAGTCATTCAAAAGAACACGACTCCAGCTGGAGCACCTCGACGTATTCAGGGCACTCCTCAGCATCCCGGAGGCGGAGGTGTGGGGCGACGCATCGAATCCCCTCCCGCAAAACGTTCCCGTTCAGATCGTGCTTTTTAATGGAACATAACGGTGTGAAACGCATTTCTGCAAAGTATTTTAAACATCAGTTCCACAGCGTCTTATACTTTTTTTGATACTTGGGCTCTTATTCGATTTCGATTAATTCTTTCGCCAGTTTCTTGATCTCTTGGTCCTGAAGCTGGTTATAGAGTGTTCTGAGCCCCTGGAGAAAGTCATATCGGATCAACGTCCAGTTTTTCTCGGCTGCACATTCTTTAAAATGGAATTCAACCCCTTCCAGAAACAACTCAAGCTGTTCCTTTCCTGCGGCTCCCACTTTCCAAAGTGACTGAATGGTGTGCCCGGCGGTGACGAAGTGTACGTCTCTGGTGACGTCAAGTAGGGCCAGAAATGTTTATACCGTTTTTTTGGTGTTACTTTTCATCAGATTACAGAGTAGCAATGCGTCAATGGTTCTATGGCGATTATTTTTGTGGCTTAGTTTTGTGTCCAGCTCTCCCAGCTATCATAAGCCCACTCAGATGACTGATTTGTTTCTTTTATTAGACTGAGAAATGCCAGATGTTGGGTCTCACTATCATCAGAAGCGATTTGATCCAGATATGTTCTGGTCACCTTGTTCATGAATTAATACGCCATTTATCCAGGGAGTGTCAATGTGACTGTCGATACGAGTCATTCTGATCCACAGTAATCAGATCACTCCGAACTGACAAACTAATTCTTGTTTTGAGTTTAAACTTTGGATGCGTTGCGGTTATGATAAACTGAGGCAGCGGACGCCGTCGAGGATTATTAACGTTATAAATCAGCCCTGGATTAAACTAGTGATGTTTTAAAGATCGGGGCGGGAATCAGTCTTATCTG
>NZ_CALEMX010000215.1 GCF_937910335.1 uncultured Gimesia sp.
TTTTCGAATCCCCAATAATAATGGCAGGTCTAAAAACAGTTAATGAGTCAAATTGATCTGAATTCCGAACCAGTAACTCTGCCTCAAGTTTACTGCGTTCATAATCGTTTCCGGATTCCTGGCCTTCGTCAACATCCGACTCCATGATTCTTCCTGTACGCAAACCGCATACATAAGCAGTCGATACATGATTAAAGTTTTTGATCCCTGCTGTTTTACAAAAATCGAGAACCTTTTTCACACCGCCTACATTTGATCTCCAAGGTTCGCTCTCCTGGCTGGTGCTATAAAAGGAAAGACTGGCTGCGGAATGAATCATATGGTCCACATTTTGTGTTGCCCATTCTAACTGCTCCTGACTTAGGCCCAGATTGTCTTCATTGATATTTCCTTCAAGAATGACAGGCCGGGTTAATTCACGTCCCATCTGGTCATCCCAGAACCCCATGATCATGTCAATGCGTTGATCAACCGTCATGCGTCTCGTGGGACGAACAAGTACTGCTAAAGGGACACCTGCCGAAGCTAAATCCCTGATTAAATATCTTCCCAATAATCCTGTGGCACCTGTTATCAGATGATATCCCATTTTTGATTTCCGCTGTGTTTTTTAAAAAATAATGTGAAGGTAAATCGAGATCTGAAATTGCTAATCCACCTGTTTCCGCCAGATATTTCTGCTATTGTAGAAGATCAAGAAAGAGGGCATCTACAACTCATTAGAAGTGGGAACCCGACTGAACCAAGGAGAAATCCATGATAATGAACTGGCTTCATATATCAATCAAGGGGTGCTGAAAAGCGGAGACTTTAGCAGAGCAATTGCCAATATTTCGGGACTGATTCTATGCAACTGCTTTCTCTGTTTGGTCTTTTGTTCCTCTTTGATTCTGTTTGAGGAAATGAGGAGCACCAGGAAGTTGCCTCTCGGGCAAATCGCTGCTGTCATTGCGATCAGTAGTTTCGTCTTCGATAGATTTCTTAGGACGGAGTGCTAGTAAACAAGGGAGTAAAACCAGGTCGCCAATCAAGGCCGCCGCTAGCAGAGAAGCCATCATATATCCAAATCGGGCTGTTGGAACAAAATTACTCAAAGTAAGAGCAATCATACCCACACCGGTAATGACAGCCGCTGTAAAAATCGGTTCGCCTGTCATCAATAGAGAATCTCGAGACGACTTGGCAGAATCACGGGTCAGTCGAAATTGACTCTGATAACGAACAAGGAAGTGAAATGTCCCATCGACGGCAATGCCCAATGCAATACTGGCCGTCATCATGATTCCAATATCAATTGGAATTTGAAACCAACCGAGGATGCCGAATACGATGCAAATGGGAGTCAGATTGGGAACCATTGCGACCAAACCAGCTTTGATGGATCGCAATGAAATAATCATGATTACGGTAATGATGAGAAAAGCCATCGAAAAGCTTTCCCAAAATCCAATAAATATCTGGCTTTGGGCCCGTCTCAATAACGGAGCGACACCTGTCAGAATGATATTGGGATCATCAATCAATGCAGTCAACTCATCGTAGATTAAATCCTGAGGCATATCTGCGTTGCTGTGAATTCTTGCTGAAATTCTCCACAAACGATCGCCATCGGAAACAAAATCATTCTTCCCATGTGAAGATTGTGCATGTGACAATAAACGGGCAGTCTCAAAAGGACTATCTGGAAACTGTTTTGGAAAAAAACTGGCCAGAGACATCGTATGTCTAACCGCTGGATGCTGTTTGATCGTATTTTCCAGTTGGCGTACTCGATCGATTTTTTTAATAAAAGGAATCTCTTCGTCACCAAAATCAATGATGGCTTCAACTGAGTCCAATTCGGTCAAGTTATTCTGAACTGAGCGAACATCCTGTATGACTCTTCCATCTGACGGTAGAAAATCGAGTGGATCGATTTTTGTTTTGAGACTAAAGAGTCCGATACCGGTTATCATCACAAGAACGATAGTCGCAATTGAAACTCGACCAGAGTGATCAATGAGCCAGTTGGCACACCGCCGAAAGTCCCAACGCTGTTCTCCCGCATGCACTGTTTTTGGATCAATGGGCCAGAGAGTTAAGACTGCTGGTGTAAGCCCTAGCCCCGTGATCAAGGAAACAAAAGTTCCAATCGAGGCTGCATAACCAAATTGAATAACCGGCCCAATTTCGCTGACTGTGAGGGAAAACAGACCAATCGTCGTCGTCAGTGTTGCCAGACAGCAGGGCTTCCAGGCAATCCGCAAAGCGGCAATCAAGGGATCTTCTTCGTCAATACAACTGGCAACATAGTGGTGTACGTGAATGGAAATCGCCAGGGTAAAAACCATCACCATCACTGATAGGGCACCCAAGATGAAATTCATTTCACCTCCCCCCAGATAGATCAACGCCGTTGTCAGATTGATGGCCCAAATGGTTAGACCAAGAGTGGCAAGAGTTTTCTTCCATTCCCTGAACGAGTAGTATAATAATACCAGACTGATCAGCAGGGTGATGATAAAGAATTTTTTATTGTTTTTCTGACTTCCCAGACGATCCAGTTCGGCAACAACAACGGGAGCTCCTGCCAATTGAACTTCTTTTCCTATCAGCTGGTTATATTCAAGCTTCTCACGAATCCCCTCGACCGTTCCCGCACGATTTTTAATTCCCTCATCGGAAAGTAATACAAGAATGCCCGCGACATTCTTTTCAGAATTCATCAGCAGGCCATTCAAACGATACTCAATTTGCTCTGGTTCGACTTTGAGTTCATTTAGAATATTTTTGAGCCGTTGTGGAGTCCAACACTGACGGACCGTTGGTAATGTTTCAATCCGGCCAGCGGTCGATTCGACCAGCAAGGGTTGATTGAGCCCATCCTGCAGTGCGACCAATATGACTTCTTCTGCTCCGAATTCTGCTTTAAACCGATCGTATACGATTCGGACATCAGAATCACTTGGCAGCCAGGTTTCAATGTCATTATTTGAGGGCAGCAACTCTGCCAGAAATGTCAGAATTGGTAGCGTACAAAAGACACCCCAGATTAGTTGCTTGCTATATTTTTTGTAAAAAGAAGAGATCATCATAAGAGTTGTTAGATCAATCTGCTTTCTCTTGCTAGTGCCTGTTCAATTTCTCTCTTTAAAGAAATCTAGAGAGAGAATCCAAATCTAGTTGCGAAAATGAAAGGTTGGTCTGATTGAACAATCTTGGACTATGATCATTGAGATCATCCCAAACTCATATCGAACCAGTTTTGTGCATGACGTCATGAGGATTTAATAAACAGCAAACGTTATAGCAGAATTTGCTGGAGTCTTTGGAATGATTGATACAATACGCGCCATCAAGGGGTGAATAATCGTTACAACTCGTAGCAACTCATAAGATTCTTTTGCTTGGTCGGACGTTATAATTGTTAGCGTTTAACATGTATCAGTGCCAAGAAAGCCTGGCTTATTAAATATCGAAATGTTCACAGACAAAAAACACCTCACAATCTGAAATCTGAAAGTAAAGTGAATCCGGGAATATTTTTATATCCTATATTTCAGTATCAGGTTTGAATGAGAAACCGAAAATCCTTACCGTAACGACAGCCCGATCAGGAGTAAATTCAATGGAAGAGACCCCGTGGAGTCGTCCATCAATGGATGACCTTAAACACGTATTGGAAAGTTTTGGTAACAATGACACTGTCAATCTGAGAAATGTGGACCGACTTGAGTTATCGGTTCCCGCAGAAGTGAAAACATCTCGTGGCAATACCATTTCTGCCATGACACGGGAAATTAGCCGTCAGGGACTAGGATTACTGCACAAAGGCATGTTGAATCCCGGTGAGGTCATTATAAAACTCGCCAGTGAAACACGTGAGTTTGAATACCGTGTGAACATCATGTGGTGCACGCCGTGTGAGAACGGAATGTTCATCAGCGGTGGAGAATTTGTCACCAAACCGGAAAATTAATCAGACAGATCCACCTGGTTCATACTGAACTGCTAATTCAGGAGGGTGAATTGCTGCGTCTAATCAGAATGACAATGATCGTTAGCAGCAGCAGAATGATCACCCCGCCCACCATTAACAAGACTATAGACATACCCCACCAACTGCTCTTTGGTTGTGGATGCCGCTTCTCCTCCAGATCCCATTCAATTTCATCTAACGTCAAAGTTGATTTAATTGCTTGTCCGTTTTCTTTCTCTCCCGCAAGTTTTTGATCTACGAGAGTAGATTGTTCATTCTTCGCACCTTCCTGTATTTTTGATCGATATTTCACAGGAGCCGTCTGAGTCTTCTGATGCTTTCCGGATTGATTGAGCATCATATTTTGATGTACCTGATTCTGTCCAGCTTGAGATGTAAGATCCTGAGGCACGGATGGTAGTTTAGGAAGCATCAATTTGGGACCGGGTGATGTCGACTTCTTATCCTCTTTTTCTGATTCCTGCCGAATCGGTTCAGGACCACTGATCTTGATTCTGGCTGGAGGCTCATCGGGAATGGTTTCCAGATTCGATTCGAGATCCGGATTCCGGACAGATTTTGATTTCTGCGGCTGTGTTTTATCAGGAACAGGAAATTCCATTTGTTCTTCAGGCTGCAGATCGAATGCAGGGGGTTCCAGTGAAATTCCATGGGAACGATCATGCGGTTTCTGAGTCGTAGAACGACCTGGCGGAACTGAATTTTTCTGCCTCTGTATTCCCAAGTTACGGGGAGTGATTATCGGCAGTTCTTGATTCGGTGCGGTTGCGTTTCCAGGTAGCGGAGTTCTTTTTTTGGGTTTTGCCACCGGACGTTTTTTTAATGGATGAACGGTTGAAGGTGAAAAATGAAAGTTTTTTACAGATTGACCGCCATTGGATTGGACTTTGGATTTTGTGTGTTCAACTGGCTTCACATCTGTATCCCGGCGACCAGAGGCGATGCTCTTGATGTGTTGCATTAATTTTTGGGGAGATTCCTCTTCAGGTCCAAAAGCAACATGTCCGCGGTAACTCGACTCCATGGCCTGCTCTGCTAAAAAGAGAGCATACTGATAGTTTTTTCGTACTGATTCCTGCCTAGCACGCTCCATAATGGTATTAATTTGCAATCGTCGCATGTCATGATCCACATCTTCTACTTTTGGCTTTGCCTGTTCCAGATCACGTTTCAGGTCTTTCCCAAGTTGTGAAATTTGCGAATGTGCATCTTGATGGGCTGCCTGATCATAGTAGCGGCTTAACTCTTGAGTTCGAAACTGATCTGCCACGGAAGATTTGGCATCTGAGTTTTTGTTTTCAATTTGACTCTGTTTAGGATGAGACGAAACTGTTTTTGCAATCTGTTGTATACCGTTAGAAATTTCCTGGGCCATCGAACTGGATGCGACTTTGATTCGATCTGATTTCTGATGATATGATTTTGCAACTTTCGACTGATACCTCTTTGCTGATTCTATCAATGATTTAGAACGCCAGCTCTCGGGTCGTTTTTTGAGTGTTTTCCGAGGAGCTTTATGCATGTTCTCTACAGAGTTCTCAAATTTTGAAACCGAATCACCTGAAATTTTGACGCGTCCTGGTTTTTCTTCCTGATACCCGACTTGCTCGATGAATGGGGAAAATTCATCAACTTTACCATTTAAGGCAGATTGAGTTGAAGAATATTTCTTTTTCGAATCAAAATAGTTAAAGCTGGAACTGGTTTTGGAAGCGAGCAGAGCATCTTTTGAATTTTTATCGGATTGAGAAATGACTTCTCCTGGTTGACGTAGACACCCTACAAGCAAACAAGTGAGAATCACTACTAACGAATAAACCGTTATCAGGTTTCGTTTTAACAGACCGATCTTCACAACCACAAATCCTGTTCTCTGTCTGGGTCGCGGGAAGTAACCTCAATGGGTGGTTGAGGTTTTAAAGAGCAAATTAATCCGGCGCAACCACGCTCGACCACTTGCCTGTTGTCATATATCGACGAGGCTATTTTGATAGCATGAGAGGGTATTGAGGATTTTAGTAGTCTTTAGGAAAATATCAGCCCTGATAGAGCTTACGTAAGGTTTCCATGTTGATTTGATCCAGCGGAACACCATCTTCTTCATCTTTCGGTGTTTCCAGATACATTGGCCGATCCTGAAACGTCTGATCATTCAGAAGATGCCGAAACGGCTCCAAACCCAAGCACCCTCGACCAATATTTTCATGCCGATCTTTGCGACTACCAAACTCACATTTACTATCGTTGATATGAAATGCGCGCACCTTTTCGAAGCCAATTACGTTGTCTAATTCCGCCATCGTTGATGCATATTCTGACTTTTTGATTAAAGGATAACCGGCAGCAAAAATGTGACAGGTGTCAACACAAATCCCTAACCGCTGTCCTTCTTTGACCTGTTCCAGAAGATATGCCAGTTGCTCAAAACGAAAACCCAGATTCGATCCCTGCCCCGCCGTCGTTTCTAGCCAGATTTGTGTGGCGAAATCCTCAGTCTGCTGATGAATCAGATCGATGGCAGCTACAATTCGATCCAACCCTTCCTGTTCACTTGAAGTGACAAAACTGCCGGGATGCATCACAGCTCCCTCCAGTCCCAATGCTTCAGCCCTTTCTAACTCGATTACCACTGAGGCAATCGATTTGTCCCACAACTCATCTTTGGGGCTCGCCAGGTTGATCAGGTAGCTCATATGAGAACAGGGATGCCCAACCCCCGTTGCAGCCAGTCGTTCCTTAAACAGGCTAACATCTTTCTCCGTCAATGGTTTTGCCCGCCATTGATTATTGTTCTTGGTAAAAATCTGCACACAATCCATTTCGAATTGGGCTGCGGTATTCACGGCTTTATAATATCCACCAGCGATCGACTGATGTGCTCCCAAAATAGGCATTTATCAAATCCAAGCATGAAAAGAATTATTGAAGCGAGCCACTACTTTTGAAAAGTAGCCTGGCTCGGAATAGAGTAAGATTGCGTTGATACGATTTCAATGCTTACACTGGATACAATTATACGCTTGATTGCATGGTCCATCCAGCCACTGTTGTGAGCAATAATGACTTCGGAAGATCGAGTACTGTGTACTACGATCGACAGCGGAAACCCATGCGGATATTGTTGAGTTTTATGGATTGTATTCCCAGTAAAGATTACAATCACTCTGTAATAGTCTTATCACACCAACAAAGCGTTCCCAATCATTATGATCACTAAAGTGACGCATTCGATGATTTCACTACATAATATAATTGAGTCAGGATGAATCATGTATTCGATCAAATTACTCTCACTCTTTTTCTTTTCTATTTTATTTACTGATCTCGTACAAGCGGCTGACCAGCCTAACATCATCATATTACTGGCAGACGATCTTGGTTATGGCGAGTTGGGATGTCAGGGGAACCCAGAAATCCCAACACCTCATATCGATTCAATTGCAAATGAGGGATTCCGCTTTACTCAAGCATACGTGACCGCACCGAATTGCAGCCCCTCCCGTGCAGGTCTGTTGACGGGCAAAATCCCCACTCGCTTCGGATATGAATTCAACCCGATTGGTGCGCGAAATGAAGATCCGGGAACAGGTCTTCCTTCAAATGAAAAGACCATCGCGGAATTGCTACACGATCAAGGCTATACAACAGGGCTGATTGGAAAGTGGCATCTGGGTGGATCTGCTGATTATCATCCATTCCGACACGGCTTTGATGAATTTTTCGGTTTTGTACATGAAGGCCATTACTTCGTCCCACCACCTTACCAAGGTGTCACCACAATGCTGAGGCGCAAGACAATTCCCGGCGGTGGCAAGGGACGTTGGATAAGTAAGAATCTGATTTATTCAACGCATCTGGGGCACAACGAACCAGATTATGACGCGAACAACCCCATCATTCGTGGCGGACAACCAGTCGTCGAAACAGAATACTTGACCGACGCCTTCACTCGCGAGGCTGTCAGCTTTATCGATCGCCATAGTGATAAGCCATTCTTTCTTTACCTTGCTTACAATGCAGTTCACAGTCCGCTGCAGGGCAAGCACAAAGACATGCAGCGATTCAAATATATCAAGGATATCCATCGTCGGATTTTTGCCGCTATGCTGGCATCAATGGATGAAAGTGTCGGTAAAATCTTGACGCAAGTCAACGATGCAAAACTTGATAAAAAAACACTTGTCATTTTTCTCAGTGACAATGGGGGCCCCACTCGCGAACTGACATCCAGCAACCTCCCCCTCCGTGGTGGCAAAGGAACGATGTACGAAGGCGGATTACGGATACCATTCATGATGCGTTGGACTGACACATTGAAGCCAAATCAGACATTCCATCGCCCCGTGAGTAGCATGGATCTCTTCAGTACTTCAGCAGTTCTTGCGGGTGCAGCCTTACCTGAAAATATTGATGGTTGTAATCTGATGCCCTACTTGCTCAATGAGAAAACAGGATCCCCTCATGAGGAGTTTTTCTGGCGACAAGGTAACAAAGCTGCACTGCGAAGTGGTGACTGGAAGATTGTCAATATGCGAAGAAATCGAAAAAATTCCAGATGGGAGCTTTTTAATATCGCCAATGATCTCGCGGAGGAACGAAATCTTGCCACTGAGCAGAAAGAAAAGCTAAATGAGCTACAAGCACGTTGGAATGAACTCAACTCGCAAATGAAACCATCGTTTTTTTAAGGGTGCATCAGATAGTCTGTTACAACTCATAGTTGTTCGGCCTGAATAGTGATTACCTTTGTGTTGTAGAGTGTGAACCGGGACGGCTGCTTCCCTGCTCTATGATTTTGGCAAGTTGCTTTTTAAGTCGACTCATTACTTCAGCATGTTTATCAGATACATCTCTCTTTTCGGCAGGATCATCTGAAAGATT
>NZ_CALEMX010000216.1 GCF_937910335.1 uncultured Gimesia sp.
ACGATTCATTCGAATATATCAGAAAAACTACAATTTCTTGCGGATTTTGTAGAATCCGGTCAGGGATTTCCAGGCCAACAGGATTGTGAAAAACCAGAGTAGGTAGTTCAATGTCCCTGGAAAGAGATAGACCTCTACCAGAAACCAGGCATATACGATCAACCGCGGTCGAATCAGCCAGCTGTAAGGGATGGCCATTGAACTGCGGATCATGGCAAAGACTACGACCAGCGTGTAGAAAAACAGATATAAGCTACCGGGAATTACATTGATGAGTCCGTAGTGAATCATGGTCATGGTGGTAAAAGCAACGATGAGTTGATCCGATGTGGTATCGGTAAAGGATCCACGATTACCGGCGGTTCCCGTCAAGCGAGCTAAAGGGCCATCGATGCCATCGAGCAGTACATGCAGTAAGAGTAGGCCAAACGCCAGAGGTTTTGCCAGATTCCAGTTTAGGCCATAAATAAAGCAAAAGCCGAGTCCACATAAAAGTGACAGGCAGGTGAGATGATTAGGAGTGATTCTGCATTTTACAAAGAGGTTCAACAATGGCAGAAACAGTCGATGTCGTTGTGCCTGTGAAGAATCCATCATGGATTTCTCACCGCTGGCATAGACCGAGACTTTACTATCATTTTTCTCGCTGGAAGACACCTGTGTGACCCCTTCATTGTTCCTTGATCACAAACAAATTCATGAAAATTAGTTTCATTCTCTCAGGCGTAAAATAATAGAGGAGATCACCAGTTATTTTTGAAAAAATCAGAATGTCGGTGATCATCGTAAATGCTAAATGCGACTCAGAGCTTGAATCCAAACGTTCAAAAACGATGGGCTTCACCGACCATAAATCGAACGAGTGCCGTTATTAAGAGACCGGCGACCATTGCCAGAAAACAATTTCGTTTACGGCAATGTTCGATCAATGCGGCGTGTTTCATTTCGTGCATCGTCCCCATGTAGAGGAAGGTGCCGGCGCCCAATGCGAGAACAGTTGCTTTTATTAATGTCGTGGAAGTGGTGAGTTCATTGTGTACGAATCCACCGAAAATAATCCCCAATGGAGTGATCAATACAAAAAAAGTAAATAAGACCACCGTTTGAGATCGTGAGAGAGTGCTGCGTACCATTGTGAGCATTAAAGCAAACGCAGCGGTTCCTTTATGGAGAATAATGGCGATGAAAATCAAGGTGGCTCCGATATTATCACTCAAGCCTAAGGTGGCACCTAAAAAGAATGAAGGAAGTGCGATCATCGTTGTCATGACTAACGGAATTCTTGCGGGCAATCGCTCATGATCCACCTCATTTGCGATCGAGTGCATTGTCATGTGTTCCATCGCAAGCAGGCTCAAGAAGGCAAGAATGGCTATTGCAGAACCGATTGGGTAATTGATTTCGGGTAGCTGTTTCTGGAAGATATGGAACGCAGAAGGGAGTAGCATTGTGAGCGAAAGTGCAAGAAACACTCCCGCTGAGAACGCTTCACCTCGTGGAAACCCACCCTTGGTCCGGACCCGCCCCGGTTTGGCAAATGGATAATAGGCTCCCGCTAAAGCGATGAGTAGGATCAATACAAGGTAAATCCATTGTATGGAAGTTAACATAGCGGGCCAATTTATTGAAGCGATGATAAACGAGAGCTTAAGTGAATCGATTCTCTGAATAAGAAGTTCAACAGGATTGATCAACTATCGGGATTTTCAAACAGTTGATCCAAGACTCCCGATGCTTTCGCTTCTTCAAAGTTTCTGCGAAACACTTTCTCCGATTCTGGATCGAGTTGGGGAGGATGGCCGTTCTCCTTCGTATATTCGCCCATCGATTCCAGTGAAACCTGATCAAAATAATGGTCGCTCATGGCCATCGAGACGATCAGCTCTTCGTCTGTTTGTGGTTTTGCCTGGCATTGATCACAGGGAAGAAATGAGCCAAATTTTATATGGCCACATTGAAAGCAGACAGCCTTTGTCATCTCGATTCCTTTGATGTTTTTGCTGGTTTTCTGGTTTCCGTATCGTGACGTTCTCTTGGCGAGAGCTCAATTCAGAGGGGATCTCTTTTTTGGCAGTATATCAAACTTTGGGAAGAAAAACTCGGAGATTTATTATGTTTCCTTTTTATATGTTCGGGTTTTGATATTATGGGCTGAACGACCTATTGAGTCTCGAAAACAACTGGTTGTATCCCATTGACACTCTATTACGATCTCACCTGACAACGAAATGAATCGTTGTGATATTTTACCAATAATTATTGAATTGATTGCAAGATGCATTACCTTGATTATGGCGTCATTCTGGCTTATCTGGTCTTCACTGTCGGTTTGGGATTCTATTTCGGTCGCAACCAGTCTCGAAAAGAATTTTTTGCTGCCGGCAATTCCATGGGTTGGCTACCTGTGGGGTTAAGTGTGATGGCGACACTATTTTCTTCAAACAGTTTCGTGATGTATCCCTCAATCGCCTATGGGAGTGGCTTGCGGATCTGTTTGTTTCTGGTCGCAATTTCGTTGATGGCACCGATTATTTTGTGGGTTTTTATTCCGGTATACGCGCGTTTGAACTGTCAGACGGCGTATGAGTATCTGGAACGTCGCTTTCACGTTTCTGTGCGTTCCCTGGCCAGCGGTCTGTTTATTTTCCTGCGCATAGGCTGGATGGCGTCTGCGACTTATGCCGCTTCTGTGGTCCTGGCAAATGTGATGCAGGTCTCACAAGTTTCGGTGATCGTCGTATTAGGAATTGTTTCTATTTTCTATACAATGTTAGGCGGTCTGCGGGCAGTGATGTGGACTGACGTGATACAGTTTTTTATCTTCACGTTGACAATAATATTAACACTTGGATTAATCCTCGCACAAACCGATTCCGGAGTATCGGGTGTAGTATCAACATATTTTGAAGGTCGGAGTAATCTGCTGATTGATTTCACTCCTTCCATGACTCTGGAGTATGGGAGTTGGGCTATTTTGTTCGGCCTGTTTCTGGAGGGACTTTCTGCTTTTGGGGCAGATCAGGTTGCCGTTCAGCGATATATTGCTGCCCGCTCTGAGAAAACATCACAAATTGGATTCATGATCAATATTATTGGGATGTGGACGGTGGTTCCCGGTTTGTTGGCCATTGGCGTCGGACTTTATACTCATTATCACCAGTTTCCCGAAGAAATGGTGTCGGTGCTGGCAACAGAACTCAATGGCGAATTGCCAGACTGGCGAACGAGCCCAAGCGCTGAGGGAAAGGGTCTCTCTGTTCCCGATTACTACAAATCGTATCCTGAATATGTAGCCGAGGATATTCGGAAACTGAAACTGCAGGATCAGGCTCTACCTCAATATGTCAGACTACATTTTCCTCCTGGAGTGGTAGGCTTATTTTTAGTGGCGTTGATGGCGGCGGTGATGTCCAGTATTGATTCGGGAATTCATTCAGTGACGACTGCTTTGATGGTTGATTTTCGTGATCGGCATTTTTCTCATTGGAAACCGGAAAACAATAAAATTGAAGTCATGCAGGATCGCGCATTGGTGGTCTTGATTGGTGCGCTTTCGATAATTCTGGCTTGTAATGTAGGGCATATGGGTGACGTGTTTGCGATTGGGAAAAAGGTTACCGCTGGTTTTGGTGGGCCTTTGCTGGCAATGTTTATCCTGGCGCTGTTTTTCAAGAACTCAACAACGAAGGGCGTCATGGTGGGAACCTTGTCCGGGGCTGTGATTACCATTTCGTTGATGTATGGTGCCCCTGACTGGTTTTCGGTCTGGTTTTGGCCAATCGGTTTTGGTTTAACAATGGTAATTGGTCTGATTGTCAGCGTGTTGACAAATTCTGGCCAGTCGGCTTCTGCTGAGGAGCCACTTACGTTTTGGAATGTGATCCGGGGACGTTACAAAAAATCGGATGAAAGAGAGTGAGGCTTCGATGAAATATGCGGAAATGACTGCAGTGGAACTCAAGAATATTTCGCGTGAGGAAACACTCGTAGTCCTGCCAATCGCTGCCGTTGAGCAGCATGGTCCTCATATGCCGACGGCAACAGATACCATTATCTGCACTGCAGTTGCAGAACAGGTCGAGCAAAATCTCAAGGAGTCGGTGTTGTTACTGCCGACTCTCTGGCTTGGTGCGAGCCAGCATCATCTGCGCTGGGGTGCCACATTAACCTCTCGTGTGGAGAATTACGAAACGTTACTTTGTGAGATTTGTGAATCGTTGCTGGACGACGGATTTCGTCGCGTACTGATTTTAAATGGACATGGTGGAAATATCGGTCCGATGCAGATTTCATTACGCCGTTTGCAGATTCATTATCGAAATTGCCAGTTAATGGCTGCTTCGTACTGGTCAATTGCGGAACAAGAGATCGCTTCATTGATGGAAGGGGAATGCAAAACGGTTGGCCATGCCTGTGAGGCAGAAACGTCGCTGGTGTTGCACCTCCGTCCGGAGCTAGTGCACAAATCTAAAATTGAAAATTTTATTGATTATGCGCCCGATATGATCGACGGCGTCTATCTCTGTAATGACATGTATCAGCGAACGCAAAAAGGGGCTACCGGACGTCCTGATTTAGCCTCTGCAGAGAAGGGGGGGCAGATGTTTTCTGCGATTGTGGAAAAGGTTTCCAAAGTGATACAAAAATTGTCAGAAGACCCATTTTTTGAGTAGAGATAGAAATTTTGTCTGTTGTGATCAGCCAGGTTTAAGCAAGATATTGAGCTAGATGGGCTGCAATTTATAACATGCTTGTTTTAATGAAAGCCATTTGTCCTGAGAATAATTAAATGGCTTCTAGGTGACGCTGATATTCACACCAAATTTTGTATCATTTTCATGTTTGCGCTATTACCATTCAAATACTGTTATTGAAATCACTGAGGGAAATCGTTTGTATCAAATCGATTCATTTCAAACGTCAGTTTCGGGTCTAAACTTGATTTTCCGACTTTCGTCGTAAATCCAATAGCACAATTTTTCCGATGAAGAATCTCAATCGTGTGATTATTATAAGCGCCATATGGATAACACATAATCCATTTTTCTGTTTGAGTGCCGACCTTTTGGAGAAATTTGAGCGACCTGTCAATTTCTTGTTCCTGGATGACTTCGTCGACTGAATCGAGCCAAAAATGGTGATACGTATGACTGCCGACATACATTCCAGATTGTATAAGATTCTGAATTTCATTTGTTGTCATATATAACTCTTTACTAAACTCTTCTTCCGATTTACCAACATATTTATCAAACAAAATTGTTGTTATTTCAGAACGTAGCTCAAAAGGAAGTTCTTTTTGAAGCATTCGTTTAAAAAAAATAACCTCAGCGGGATCATACCGATTCGGTTTAGCGAGTTTTGCTATGCTCTGGTTAAGAAATGTTTCGGAGAAACCCCTTAGGCGGAGTTCTTTGAGAAGATCGTTGAAGAGTTGAGTAGGATCAGTTGCCGAGGCCAATATAAAGTGAATGGAATTAACATCCAGTAAAGTATTCTCTTCAATTGGTTGTACTGGAGGAAAAAAACACGCATTCATTTTGCGTTTCAATAATTCAGGCAACACATATTCAATGTGGTCTTTGTAGCCATCATCAAAAGTAAGTAAACAGGCATTTTTTGGAAAATCGTTTACTTCACCGGTGACATACCCAATAAGCTGGTCAGCGGAAATGACTTCGTAATTACTGGATAAGAAGTCTAATTGTCTCTTAAATCCATCAAATTCGAGTCCTTTGAGATTGGGGTAATTCGAATTTTTGATCTGCCTGACATAATGATACATAACCGTGGTCAATTCGCCATCGATTTGCGCGTCTTCTTTCATCACTTGTTAATGGCCTCTATTACATACGAAGAAGAATAAGGGACAAGACGATGGTTAGAGATCATTTTTTCAGATGCAAATCGAGCAATTTCTTTATGAACTCCCATGACTTCACTATCGTCCATAACGTTCACTGGAAATGGATGAAGATGGACGGGGTACAGAGAAGTGACTGTGAAGCCTGCGTTTTCCAATTTATTTGCCAGGTCGCTAGGAGTGAATTGGTATCTTGTATCAACACCAATCCCGGTCAAAGGGTGTTTATCGGGCTGAACATATTCAGAGTTTAGATTTCTGATACATTCAATTGCTTCCTCCTGAGAACTGCTCGTATGTATTGCAATGGCTTCTTCAATTAGCGATGGAAGTGTTCCCAAGTCTTTTTCAATTTGCGTAAATTGATTGATTGAGTGGACATTAAAAAGCCGATTACGCGAACCGATCGCGACAGCTCCCCCCTTATTACAAATGGTATTTAAGAATGCTAAGAATTCATCCAGTTGTTCTAAAGAAATATATTCGATAAATCCTTGCGCACTAATTACATCAAAGGATTTCTCGCTCTTGAATTCAAAAATTGAACCGCAAATAAATTCTGCGGAAGCAGACGCTCTTTTATTATTCTCTTTAGCGATTTCAATCATATCGTCAGCGAAATCGAGTCCCAACGAATGCCAATGATTATTGGATGCTTCAATGGCTAATTGCCCGGTCCCGCACCCTACATCAAGTAATGAAGATTCGTTTGGGTATTTCTTCATTGTTTCAAAAACAGCGAGGTGGCGGTTTTGAATAGTGCTGTAAACCTCATCTTCAGCTTTTACTTGCCATGCCTTAGCGTGCGATTTAAAAAAACGATATGTTTGATCTTGCTGTGTCATCAATTTATCCTGTTAGTAGTATATAGTTTTTAGTTGAAAATCGGATATTTCATTTTTCTGGCAATTCAAGTTGTTTATCAAACTACCCTAGACAGTTTGGAGGATTGTAAGGCCTGAACCACAACGTCTGCGATGCGAATATGAGATTGACCATCACAATTCCATGCTTTACGAACATCTGCACCGCGTTGATTTTGGGTTTCGATGGAGTCTTTTTTTAGTTTTGACAATGCTTCGATTCCCTCGTCTACAGTAATCGAGAATGTACTCCAGTTATATAGATTCAAAGGGATTGCATGAGTAGTATAATCACGATTTGAGTGAAACAAGGCGACTTGTCTGCCGAGTAGTGCTGCCTCAACTGCAACTGTTGATTTATGTGTGATTAATGCATCGCTGGCTTCCACAGCCACGGGAAGTGGTGTGTTTTGATTTAAAAAAGCCCTGTTTCCCAGACGAGTGATAACTCGTTCTGCAATCTGATGATCACTATTAGGATGTGGTCTGACTGCGATTTTGAACGAGGGTTTATTGGTAAGAACTTGCTCTAGGCTCTGGACAATTGTTTCTTCAATTTCGTCCCAGATAGGTTTCATTGCATAAAGTGCCAGCATTTCATCAGGTTTAACATGATGCTGAATTCGCCAGGATGCAGCCTGGCTTTCTGCACTTGAGATTTTATTAACCCAATCAAAATTGGGGTTCCCTGTGACAATAATGTCGTCCGGATTCAGGCCTCGATCAACAAGAATCGATACGGCTTGTTTAAACGGAACACAAACATAGTCTGCGGGAATATCATTGTATGCTCCAAAGCCAAACAGATCCAAGACACCTACGGACGGGACACCAAGTTCAGCGGCAACTCGAATCGAAGCCAATTCAGCTCTTGGAGAATTTGTGGTTAGCAGTACATCTGGTTGCATGCGGTCAAAGAGTCGACGAATGGGAGCTAGGGGTAAAAAGGCCTGTCTCCCCTTTTGCGTAAATTCTTTTTTTGCTTCTACTACGCCAAGCTGATCTTCCAGATCTGCATAGGAAAGTCCCAGATAGGCAATTGATTCTTCGAGGGATTGAACTTTACTGTCTTTGTGCATCTCTTCAGCTAATCTTATTCCGTGTTCGATCGCTCGAGAATCTTCCGGTTGGATTAGTTCTTTAAATCCAATCGGGGTTAATCCCGCCTTTCTCAACGAAGCCGCTGCAGTCGTCAGGCCGAGTACATGAACATCATAACCAAGCGATTTGAGATGTTTTAGAACCGGGATCAGCATGAGGACATGACCACCCCCATAACAGACCGCTAGCACGCACTGTTGTTTTATGTTTCGTAAAGTCATTTGTGGGTCTGATAAATCGCTTTCATGTGCCAGTTTCACTGTCGTTTTGAACTTATAAACTGTGGGGATTAACTAAGAAACCCATGATTCTGTCAAGATGAAATCAATTAGAACACTTTGGGTTAGGGTGGATTTGGAGTTACCAGACGAAAGTTTTATTGCGTACATGATCAAAAGTGAACATTTGGAATGATTGGAGAGTTGGCTTTTCTATTTTACTCATTTTCCCATCTAGTACTCTATTACATCAGGTGGGCCCTCAAAATTGATCTTCCTCTAAAACCCAACAATGTTGAGAATGCACGACTTCAATCTTCTGACAGAGAAAATAGGTGAGTGATTCAGTTCAACGATCTGATACGAAAATGCAGATCTGAAATGTTGAACGATCATAGTGCGACATAATATAGCACAAGATGGAACAATTACTTTTGAACAATGATGTTCACGGGATAGGATGGATTCGGTATGTGTGGAATTATTGGTGGGTTTGATCGTGAGAGACGCCCGTTTGGAACGGCTCTGGCGGAACGGGCTTGCCAGAGAATGGTACATCGTGGCCCCGATGATCGAGGTTTCTTCGAGGCGGATGGAATTCTGTTGGGGAATCAGCGATTATCGATTTTGGATATTTCTGGTGGCCATCAACCCATGTTTTCAGATGATCAGCAGATTGTCGTAGTGCAGAACGGTGAAATCTATAACTTCAAAGAACTGGCAAAAGGACTCGATTGTCGAACGAACTGTGATACGGAAGTGATTCTTAGACTCTATGAGCGAGATGGAGAAGATTTTGTAAAACAACTCAATGGGATGTTTGCCATTGCGATTTTTGATCGGCGGAAAGAGTCACTTTTACTTTATCGCGATCGTATCGGTCAAAAACCTCTCTATCTGCATGATGACGGAAAGCGCTTCCTGTTTGCTTCAGAAATCAAATCTCTGTTCGCAATGGGAGTTGCAGCGGAGATGAACTGGGAAGGCTTTGATGCTTATCTGACTTATAATTTTGTGCCTCCTCCTGTGACTCTCTTTAAAAATATCAATCATCTGATGCCAGGTCACATGCTGAAAATGGGACCGCAGGGTACTTCGGTCCGTCGTTGGTGGAATCTGGCAGAAATGCCGGTGGAAAGTCGGACAGAGGATTCCTGGTGTGAAGAAATAATTGATACATTACAGTCAGCGATCAAGCTTCGTTTACGGGCGGATGTTCCACTAGGAGCTTTTCTCTCTGGAGGTATCGATAGTTCGTCAGTTGTTTCTCTGATGAGCCAGGAATTGCCTCATCCCGTACAAACTTTTTGTATTGGGTTTGATGACCCTCGGTTTGATGAATCACAGTATGCTCAGGAAGTGGCAGATCAATGTGGGACCAGTCATACATGCGAAGTCTTGAACCCCAATTTAACAGAGACCTGGCCTTTAACGATCTATCACAATGACCAGCCTCACGGAGATGTCTCTTTCATGCCCACCTATTGGGTCAGTCATCTCGCCCGAAAATCGGTCAAAGTGGTTTTAACCGGGGATGGTGGTGATGAATTATTTGCTGGTTATGATGTGCATCGAAACTTTTTTGCGAATCAGGATTTGACACTGCCTCGCGAACAGATCGAAGCTGCCTATATCAACGCTATCAGCTTGTTGTCACCAACGGCAAAGGATTCACTTTACTCTGTAGATGCAAAAAGAGAACTGGGAGAATTCGATGCCTCCCGTTTTGCAACGTCTCACCTGGAAGAATTTCGTGATCTGGATCCGATCAATCAGGCATTAGCCCTTGATACAAGGCTGTTACTGCCGGGGAATAATCTCGTGAAACCCGATAAGATGGCCATGGCCGTTTCTCTAGAGCCGCGTGCACCCTATTTGGATTATCGCATGGTCGATTTGGCATTCCGTATTCCGGGCTCTCTCAAACTCCGCAATGGAGTGACAAAATCTATATTGAAAAAAGCGTGCGAAAAAATTCTGCCCTCTAATATCATTTATCGTAAAAAGCAAATGTTTACAGTTCCGATTGGGGAATGGTTTAAACGAGAGTTATCGCCATTTATCAAAGAAGTTCTACTTTCGTCGCGATCTATGGAGAGAGGTTTCTTTCGGGCAGAGAGAGTAAGTCAGATGATTGAAGAACATCAATCGAATAAAGTCAATCATACGCGCGCGATACGTGCACTTTTAGCAGTTGAGCTCTGGCAACGCACATTCATTGATGAAACTTTTGATCATGCACCCAATTATTCAGAATTAGGAATCACAAGTTCGGTTAACTTTGAAACCGTGACAAAAAAAGCTGCCTGAATTAGAGACCTCTTTTCAATTAATTTTCATGTTATGAGTGACAATCATGGACGATCTGAATCTATCGCAAAAATCAAGCCATGCTCAAAATTCAATCCAGGGTCGACCTCACTTCGATCCTCATTTGATCAAAGTCGAGCAATGCTCCACGGATGGTATCGAAAAAACAGGATATTTGTTAAAACGTCCCATTGATTTTATATTGAGCGGTTTAGCGCTCGTTGTATTGTTCCCCGTATTTCTGACTATGGCGCTGATCATTAAGTTGACATCGCCTGGGGCCGTTTTTTTTCGTCAGGAACGTCTGGGAGTGGGAGAAAAACCGTTTATGATCTTGAAGTTCCGGTCAATGAGATCTGATTCAGAATCGACGGGTCCTCAATTTACATCAACAAACGATTCCCGAATTACCGGCATTGGAAAATTCATTCGTAAAACGAGCTTGGATGAAATTCCTCAGTTGATCAATATTTTTCGAGGAGAGATGAGCTTAATTGGCCCGCGTCCCTATGTTGGCTTTGAACTGGCAGATGTTTCTCAAGCAAGTCGGCAGCAGCGGGCAAGCATACGCCCTGGTGTATCTGGTTTGGCCCAGGTTTCAGGCAGAAGCCAGCTCTCGCAGAGTGCGGTGATCGAATATGACCTTGATTATGTAGAAAAATGCAGCCTGATGCTTGATCTACGGATCGTGTTGAAAACGATACAAAAGGTGATCTCCTGCGATGGAACCAATTGAGACAGTTTCGAATGTACTGTGAGGATGTATTGAGAGTCGAATCTTGAAAGTCTGTAGTAAAAGTGTCTCTCTTTCATCATTCACAGCTTGAGGGATGAGGAAAGCTATTGCTTAATTAGTGATATAACTGATTGTACATTCGTGGTTTATGTGATATGTGATATGTGCTGTGGTCGGCAATGAGGAAGCGTGTAGCACGAGTTCTTTCCCTCATCGAAATAAAAGCCTCAATTCTTAGCCGATTTCGGGGCATAAATTAGTATCGCATTAGATCAAAAATCATGTTATTTAAGCTTTAATTCTGTGTCTGGCATTGAGGTTCAGGCGTAAGACAGAAGGAGTTTTGAGTTCACAAATCATTTTGTTAAGTTGGTTCATCGGATCTGACTCATGCACGTCTTTGAGGGCAATTTAAAGCGAACTGGTCCCGGTTTTTTAAAGGATTGGAATCGGTCATTTTTTAAAGAGCAAGTTTGCCTAGTTGGAATAATATTCTCAATTCTATCAGGATTCACAATTCCTGTCTCAACAAGTCTAACGTCCCTTTTGAGTATTGGCGTCTTGATTTGCTGGTTTGTTTCCGGCCAGTATTTAGTAACACTTGAACTATTTAAAAAATATCGAGTGGCAACTCTTTCACTGCTGTTCTTTGGATTTCTTTCCGTCGGGTTGATTTACACTTCTGAATCGCTTTCGGTCGCTTCCAGAAATTTGTTTAAATATCGTCAGTTTCTGCTGATACCGATTTACTTGTCATTTTTTCTTGATCCAAAGTCACGTCGACGTGGCATCCAGATGTTTGAACTGGCCATGATTGTTACCTTAATCGGTTCAATCGTATATACATTCATTCCAGCAGATTATGCGAATGTTGAGATCCTTGAGCGCTCCGTTTTTAAGAACCGAATTACTCAAAATATTCTGATGGCATTTCTTGCGTATCTCGCTGCCTGGAAGTTTCTGGAAAAGCCGCGACAACGTTGGCCTTATGCGATCTTGGCATTGGTTGCTGCCTTTAATGTGATTGCGATGGTTTCCGGTCGGTCTGGTTATCTTGCTTTGGGAGTTCTGATCTGTCTGTTGATGTATCAAAAGTTGGGTTACAAGGGCATTGTTCCAGCTCTCCTTTGTGTGGGAGGAGTGGGGTTTGTTGCTTATGAGCAGTCAGAAAAATTTCAGCTTCGCATTAATCAGGTGATTACTGAGATTAAGGAATATAAAACCACGGAAAATCGGAATAGCGGTGTCAATTTACGGATGGAGTTTTATGAAAACAGTCTGGATTTAGCTAAAGCAAACCCCATCTTAGGTTCAGGCATTGGTAGTTTTGGATTGAAGTATCAGCAGTTGATGCGGAAAAAAGGACAACTTCCTACAGCGAATCCACACAACGAATATGTGATGCTGCTTGTTCAAAATGGCGCCGTGGGAGTTTGCCTGTTTTTATCTTTCTTTTGGGTTGCCTGGCGCGCCACGCGATTATTGACCGGATTTGATAAGGCCCTTGGGCAAGCGGTGCTTGCCGTTTATCTTGTGGGTTGTTTGGTTAATTCGCTGATGTTAGACACGACGGAGGGGAGTCTGTTTGGTTTTCTGGTGGGACTATCGTTTGCCGGGGGCGCAGCTCTAGTTGGTGAACAAAGCGAATCTGTCCCTTCGGAATCGTCTCCTGAAACTGAAGAACCGGCCATTGTGCGTGATGCTGCGTGATCTGTATTCTCATGACAGAGTGAGTTAAAAGAGGGCGAGTAGGTAGCTTGCTTTGTTTCTATCTTTACACAAAAAGTCGTTTCAATTAATATCCTCAGTTCGTCAAGCTGAGGCAGCGCGATCATCATAAATCTTTTTTGGAAGTGATTTTATCTCACAAACAAAGTCGAGCGAATGAAGAAGGGGGGCCATGGATGGCCGGTGTGGTTGGATTAATCACTGCACGAGGTGGCTCGAAAGGGGTGCCTCGAAAAAATATACAAGTACTGGCTGGAAAGCCACTCATTGCGTGGACAATCGAGGCGGCATTGCAAAGCCAGGAATTAGATCGTGTCATTGTTTCTACTGATGACAGGGAGATCGCGTCAATTTCTCGGCGGTATGGGGCAGAAGTTCCTTTTCTTCGCCCGCTCGAACTGGCATTAGATGCTTCCAGTCATGTCGATGTTATTTTACATGCCATTAACTGGCTTGCTCAGAACGAACAGTACGATACGAAGTATATTACATTACTTCAGCCGACATCTCCCTTCCGAATTGCAGACGATATTGATGGTGCGATTCAATTTGCCAGAGAGAAAAATGCGAAGTCAGTGATAGGAATGATGGAAGCGCCAAGTCACCCTGTTTGCTTACGCGGTATGAATGAAGAAGGGTTACTGTTGGAACTTGTTCCTGAGCAGGAAGAGTCTGCACTTCGCAGGCAAGTGTTAACAGAAGTGTATGCCTTCAACGGAGCATTGTATGTATTGGAGGTTGATTCCTTCAAGGAGAGTGAAACATTTCGCCCCTATCGGGAAACCTATGGATACAAAATGCCGCCAGAGAGATCCTGGGAAATTGATACTGAATGGGAATTTTTAGTTGCGAGCTTATTGATGGAAAACCAAGTCCAATCTTCACGCGTTCCTAAGGCAGCTTAGTGAATAATTCTGGAATGAGTCCACTTTTTTGTTATTGAATTATGCAAATAATGCACGATCTGGTCCCTTTGTCGATACCAAATATTTCCGGGAATGAGTGGAAGTATATTAAGGACTGTCTCGATACGGGGTGGGTTTCCTCCGTCGGATCTTATGTCGATCAATTTGAGCAAAATGTGAGTCAATATGTCGGAACCGATGATGGTGTTGCGACAGTCAATGGAACAGCAGCGCTGCATCTCAGTCTGCTGGCTTGTGGGGTACAAGCTGGTGATGAAGTACTTGCACCTTCCTTTACATTTATTGCGCCGATCAATGCCATTCGTTATTGTAACGCGTCCCCTGTGTTTATCGGGTCAGATTCACAGACTTTTTGTATGGACGTTAACCTGGTGAGAGAGTTTCTTTCCCGGGAATGTGTTACAAGGGATGGCGTGCTGCGGAACAAACAGACCGGTCGAAAAATCAGTGCTATTTTGCCGGTCCATATTTTTGGTCATCCGGTGGATATGGCACCTTTAAATGAAATCTCAGACCATTATCACTTGCCAGTCATTGAAGATGCGTCAGAGAGTCTAGGGTCTGAATACCGCGAAAAAAAGACAGGCTCGCTGTCGACCATCGGTTGTTTTTCTTTCAATGGAAATAAAATTATCACGTGTGGTGGTGGCGGAATCGTTACTACCAATCAGAAATCACTGGCAAATCGAGTTCGACATTTAAGTACGCAGGCAAACAAGAAACCATTTGAATATGAACATGATGAAGTTGGGTACAATTATCGGCTGACTAATATTCAAGCGGCATTAGGAGTGGCTCAGCTCGAACAGCTCGAATTATTTCTTAAAATCAAAAGAAAAAATGCCAGCCTTTATCGGGAATTGCTGGCGGAAATCCCTCAAGTTGAATTGGCCTGGGAAGCACCCTGGGCCAAAAGTAACTTTTGGCTCTGTACCTTGATTGTTCCACCGGCAGACCGAAAGCCGCTCATGGAATATTTGCTTGCGCAAAACATTCAGGTGCGTCCGGCCTGGAAGCTGATACACACGTTGCCCATGTATCAGGATTGTCAGTCTTATGCGATGGAAGAGACCGTGTCTGCCTTTGAAAGATGCATCTCGATTCCATCCAGTGTTCAGCTGACTTTTGAAGATATCAAGTTTGTTGTCGATTGTATAAAGACATATTTTAATCAGTCATGAATCAACTCATGAACTCAATAATATTGCTTGGTGGTGGAGGACATGCAAAGGTTCTCATTGATCTGATTAATCAGCGGAATGATTATCAGATAACGGGTATTCTTGATCCGGATCTGGAAGTAGGTCTGCAAATCAAAGGAATCTCTGTTCTGGGAACAGATGCAGAGTTATCCGAGCTGTACGATCAGGGTATTCGGAATGTCGCGATTGCGGTAGGTAGTGTTCAATGCAATTTACTGAGAAAATCATTATTCGATCAGAGTCGGGAAGTCGGATTCGAGATACCTGCTCTGGTGCATCCGCGGTCCCTTGTTTCATTAGATGTGAAAATTTCCGCCGGTGTTCAAGTTATGGCAGGAGCCATTATTCAGACGGATAGTACGCTTGGTGAAGGAGTTGTAATCAATACCGGGGTTCAGGTGGACCATGATTGTTGCATTGGAAGTCAGGCTTTTCTTTCACCGGGTGTTGTTCTCAGTGGAGGAGTTACTGTGGGTAATAATGCATTTCTCGGTGCGGGGGCAGTGGTCATACAAGGTGTGGAAATTGGAGAGAATGCAGTGGTAGCAGCCGGTGCTGTTGTCGTACAGGATGTAGCGAATGGAGCTTTAGTCAAAGGAGTGCCAGCAAGATGAGTGTGTTTATAATTGCTGAGGCAGGAGTCAATCATAATGGGGATGTGGAAACCGCTAAGAGAATGATTGACGCAGCGGTGGATGCCGGTGCGGATGCGATTAAATTTCAAACATTCAAAACAGAAAAGCTTGTTTGCAAGTCAGCGCCTCAGGCCGAGTATCAGATTAAAAACATTTCAGCAAATGGCGAGACTGCGACTCAGTTCGATTTATTAAAGAAACTGGAAATCAATCGAGATGCTCATCGGGAACTATTTGATTACTGTCGTCAGGCGGGGATAGTATTTATCTCAACACCGTTTGATCTGGAAAGTATTGAACTTCTCAAGTCCCTTGGTCTGGAAATGATTAAGGTTCCCTCAGGCGAAATTACTAATTACCCGTATTTGAAAAAAGTGGGCAAGACGTTTTCCAGGGTTGTACTCTCAACAGGAATGGCTGATCTGGGAGAGATTGAGGATGCATTGGAGATCCTGATAGAGAATGGTGTGAATCGCAAAAATATTACAGTATTACATTGCAATACGGAATATCCCACTCCCATTCAGGATGTGAATTTACGCGCCATGCTTTCGATTCGGGATGCCTTTGATGTTAAAGTTGGCTATTCGGATCACACATTGGGAATCGAAGTATCGATTGCAGCTACTGCGCTGGGGGCCACAGTGATCGAGAAGCATTTTACTCTCGACAAGAATATGGAAGGCCCTGATCATGCTGCTTCGCTGGAACCCGAAGAACTAATGATGTTGGTAAGGGGAATTCGAAACGTGGAAAAATCGTTAGGCAGCCCGATTAAGAGACCTTCTTTTTCCGAATCAAAAAATAAGCCGATCGTACGTAAAAGTATTATTGCGGCAAAGTTTATCAAAAAGGGAGAGTCGTTCAGCGAACGAAATCTCTGTGTCAAACGCCCGGGTACAGGTCTCAGTCCTATGAATTGGGAACAGGTGATCAATCAGGTTGCCAGACGCGATTTTCTCGAAGACGAAATAATCGATCTATGAATAAAACAGTCTGTCTGGTAACCGGTTCACGTGCAGAATATGGGTTGCTGAGACCTCTGATCGAAGAGATTCTTTCTGGAGCTTCCTTCACACTCCAATTGCTTGTCACAGGTTCGCATTTATCACCTGAGTTTGGTCTCACATATCAAGAGATTGAAGCCGATGGTTATCGAGTTGATGAGAAAGTGGAAGTGATCATGAGTTCCGATTCCCCAGTCGGTATCTGTAAATCGATGGGGTTGGCGTTGATCAGTATTTCCGAAGCCTATTCTCGCCTGCAGCCAGATTTGGTCATTGTCTTAGGTGACCGTTATGAAATATTCAGTGCTGTCTCCGCTGCTCATATCAGCCGAATCCCGGTTGCTCATCTACATGGCGGTGAGGTAACAGAAGGAGCCTTTGATGATGCATTGCGTCATTCCATTACGAAAATGAGTCACTTTCACTTTACTTCTACGGAAGTATATCGACAAAGAGTGATTCAGTTAGGAGAAAGTCCGGACCGTGTTTTTAATGTCGGGGCGATTGGTTTGGACAATATCCGAAGTTTGAAATTATTGTCCCGGGATGAATTGGAAACAGCGATCGGATTGAATCTCAATCGCCGCAACCTATTGTGCACATTTCACCCAGTCACTCTGGGTGAAAATAGTTCGATTCAACAGTTTCAGTCACTTTTAAATGTATTAGAAGAGTTGGAAGAGACAAATCTTATCTTTACCCAAACTAACGCAGATACGGATGGCCGTGTTATCAATCAGTTGATCGAAGAGTTTACGCGAAAAGACGTTAATCGATACAGGTCTTTTGTGAGTCTGGGGCAATTACGGTATTTATCGGCGATGAAATATGTAGATGCGGTGATAGGAAATTCCTCGAGTGGCATCATCGAGGCTCCCAGTTTTGGGATAGGTACTGTCAATATTGGCGACCGTCAGACAGGGAGAATTAAGCCGGAATCAGTAATTGACTGTGAACCAACTGAAACCGGTATAGCTTCAGGACTTAAAACATTGTATTCTCCGGAATTCGAGAGACTCCGCGAGAATGTCATTAACCCCTATGGCGATGGTCAAACGTCACTGAGAATCGTAAACATACTCAAGGAAAAGTGCGTTGGTCAGACAACTCAAAAGAAGTTTTATGATCTGGTGCAGGAATAGAACTCAGCCCCTTCCTGATTCAGGTAGTGAGTCGGGGAATAGGATAGACACCAAGGTAGAGTGCACCTTGTAAATGAGATGCAGGCCAGGGATGGACTCAATGCAAAAATGTCTAATTAATGAATCTGTTGATATCCGGGAAGCGATACGCGCTATCGAAGCAGGTCATAAAGGAATCGCCGTTATTACAAATGCGAACGGATGTTTGCAGGGAGTGGTGACAGACGGTGATGTCCGACGTGCTTTGCTTACAGGTCTTAAACTCAAAGATCCCGTGACGTCGATTATGAATCGCAAGCCGACGAAGGTTGAGAAGGGCATGTCTCGATCTTCGATTATTGCATTGCTACAACAGGGGGGGCTGGAAGCGCTTCCCATGGTCGACTCTAAGAATTGTGTGGTGGATGTCATTCTGCTGACAGATTTAACACAAATATCAGATACAGGAAAAGCGGAAGGTTTTAGCAGCGCCTTAATTATGGCTGGTGGCGAAGGTCGCCGGTTATTACCACTCACCGAGAACCTGCCCAAACCTCTGGTCGAAGTTGGAGGCATGCCACTCATTGAGCGTCAGGTCCGCAGGGTAGCCTCTGCTGGTGTGAACAGGATCTACATTGCAGTCAACTATCTTGCAGAAATGATTGAATTACATCTGGGAAATGGAAGTAAGTATGGAGTTGAAATTCACTATCTGCGTGAACAGAAAAAGTTAGGGACTGCGGGCGCTATGTCTTTAATAGAAGATTCACTGGATGGTCCCTTATTATTGATGAACGGAGATGTATTTACATCGATCGATTTTCGGAACTTGCTTGATTTTCATTCAATTAATAACCCTTTAATGACAGTGGCTGCCATCGATTATCACGTTGAAATTCCGTATGGCGTGATCAAAACAAAAGGGTCTTTTGCCGTGGGCCTGGAAGAGAAACCATCTCAACAATTTTTGTGTAATGCCGGGATCTATGCCATTTCACCTGAAGCAGTGAATCAAGTTCCTAAAAATCAATCTTATAACATGACAGATTTAATTGAGTTGAGCATTTCTCAAGAGCCGGGTGTTGCCGTCTTTCCAGTTCATGAATATTGGTCGGATATCGGAACACATGCCGAACTTGATAAAGCACGTACAGAATTAAAGTTTGTGAAAGATACGTTAGGTGAGTTAAAAGAGTTTGATGAGAGTGCAGTGAATCTGGGTTTGAATCATCGTAGAGCTGCTTAATCTGGTAGTCATCATCTATTATATTTAAGAAAAGTATCATGTCGGAGTCGTTAACTGGTCAACGGGTATTGGTTACTGGAGCAGATGGTTTCATTGGAAGTCATCTGGTTGAGCAACTTGTGCAGAGTGGAGCCAGAGTACGGGCACTCGTATATTACAATTCATGGAACCAGATTGGATGGTTGAATGATGTCTCCCCTGAAGTCCTGCAATCGATTGAAATAATTCAAGGAGATATCCGGGATGCTGAACGGATCAATGGAGCTGTGGAACTCTGCAATTATGTTTTTCATTTATCGAGTTTGATAGCGATTCCTTACAGTTACGTTGCAGCGCGCTCGTATGTAGATACGAATGTGACTGGCGCTCTGAATGTATTACAGGCCTGCCGAAATTCAG
>NZ_CALEMX010000217.1 GCF_937910335.1 uncultured Gimesia sp.
CGGGTGACTTAGATAATATAACCTGCCATTCAAGTATTTTAACCGGGTCTAATTCGGACTGGTAATTTCGGTTGCCTAATGATTAAACCCTTCACTAGAATAGAAAGCCGATGGTAGAAAAAGACAAATTTATTGCTTTCAAGCGGGTTGCATTCCTTATAATCACACCTATTGAGATCGTTGTCTTAGACAACATGACCGTCTTAATCCAATAATTCCATAAACGAGAGATATTTTACCTTGAATTGGTCGATATAATTATTCAAATCGTCGGTGAAATGATGTGAACAAGCTTCTAGATCGATATCTCTGAATTACTTTTTGAATCGCCTGTATGTCATCTTCTTCAAAATTAGCCTGGAATAGCAGCCCCCGAACTCTTCTGCGTTCAATTTTAATGCTGGATGACAGTGCGCACTCAATTGCGCTGGGTACGGCAATCGGGATGTTTATCGCCTTAACCCCCACGGTGGGCATTCAAATGCTGATTGTGGTTTGTTTTGCATTTCTGACGCGTCCCTTATTTCGATTTAATCAATTTGCGTCGTTGATTACCGTTTATATCTCGAACCCGCTGACCATCGTTCCCATCTATTGGTTTGATTACAAAATTGGGACGTATTACGTTGGTGGATCGATGACTCAGGGTGATTTCGCCAAAATCCTCGAGTTTGAAGGCTTCAGCGGATGGTGGGAGACTGTTAAACAACTCCTGCTGGAAGTGGGGTCGCCTCTGATTATTGGCTCTTTAGTTGTCGCCACGTTTTTTTCTCTGGTAACCTATCCGATTATGCTCAGGTTGGTCATGCACTTTCAAAAGCTGACACCATCGATCCACCCGGTTGATTCTGAAACTTCGACTGTCATTCCTCATAAACCGGTCGACTCTGAGCAGAACACAAAATCTGCGCATCTTCATTCCAGTTAGGTGTTGAATTCAAGCTTAACTCTCTGATAATAATCAATCACTCTATTGCCTGTCAGATTTTGTCGAGACATAAAGGGGCATCCAATGTCGTCTCCCCAGCCCAAATATGACTGTTTATGTGCGGGTATCATCGTTGCTGACCATGTTTGTCAGGCCATTGATCATATGCCGAAACCGGGAGAACTGATTCTTACCGATGCGATGGATCTGACCATCGGTGGCTGTGCTTCGAACGTGGCTGCCGATCTGGCGAGGCTCGACCGGCAGGTTGCGATCGCGGGCATTGTGGGGCAGGATGTCTTTGGTCGTTATGTCGAAGAGAGTCTGATCGATTCGGGAGTGCACTGCGATTTTTTGATGAAATCAGACGAATTGCCCACCAGTGGTTCTTTTGTGATTAATGTCAAAGGAGAAGATCGGCGTTTTATTCATTCGGTCGCCGCGAATTCTTTGTTTACAGGTGAAACGGTCACGAAAGAACAGATCCAGTCCAGCCAGATTTTGTATCTGGGTGGATACTGCCTTTCCGAAGAGTTATCGCCTGAAAACGTGGAGACCATGTTTCGCATTGCCAAAGCGGCTGGTGTAACGACGGTTCTGGATGTGGTGACACCGCGTCCTGATGACTATTGGAAAATGCTCGAGCCGATTCTGCCCTTAAGTGATTACTTTCTGCCGAATAATGACGAAGGAGAATTAATCACGGGAGAATCTGATCCGATCGCGCAGGCGCGTGCGTTTAAAGCAGCGGGAGCGAATACCATCATTATTACCTGCGGCGGGGAAGGTAGTATTTTGATGGATGATGATCGTACGATACAATCTGAAGTATATCCTGTAAATCTGGTTGATGGCACTGGTAGCGGTGATGCGTTTGTCGCAGGTTTTATTCATGGTTTACGGGAAGGAGTCAGCCCGGAAGAATGCCTCAAATTTGGTTCCGCTCTGGGCCATAGTTGCGTGCGTGCCTCTGGTGCGACAACGGGTATTTTCACTCGCGATGAACTGAATGAGTTTGTCGAATCTCATGAATTGCTGATTAAAAGGATCTAATCAACGCCTGGATGATTCTTAATCTAAAAAAGGTTGAACCGCTTTTTTCCAGGTGAGATAGCCCTCGTGATTCAAATGCAGGCCATCGGACTTGAATAGTTCGGGCTTCGGTTTGCCATCGGTTCCCAGCATGGGTTTCCAGACATCGGCGTAATCCAATAATGCATTTTTTTCGCATTGTGCCTCGATTTTTTGATTTGCTTTGATCATGGTATCCGAGAGATTCCAGCGGCTGAGGCTGGGTTTAATTGCGATGAAGACAATACGTGTTTCCGGAAGCGTTTTATGGACGACTTTCACAAAGTTCTTAAAATCATTGGCTACTTCATCGGCTGTTCGTTTCCGTGAAATATCATTATCCCCTGCATATAAAAAGATCTGCCTGGGTTTGTGCTTCAAAATGATGCGCTCTGCAAAATGTGTGGAATCTACGATTTCCGAGCCACCAAAGCCACGATTGATTGTTGGTTGATTCGGGAAATATTTTTCCAAATCCCATAAGCGAATGCTGGAACTGCCGACAAACAGAACTCCTTTTTCCTTAATTCCCTGCTTCCGATCCTGCCGTTCGAACTGGGATATGGTTTTCTCCCATCGGGCAAAATCGTGTTTTTGTTTTTCCGCTGCCAGACTAGTAAATGAATAGAGACAGAACAAAATCAGGACTGGTAATAAATGAATGATATTCTTTTTCATGATGTTTCCTCGAAGTGAGAACTGAGTAAGACTTCTGAGTCACTATTCTATATAACTAAATTGACTCATGGTAAAAAATGGCTGTTTTAAGTCACTCTTTGGGAAATGGCATCCCAGGCAGATAAGGCATCCCGATTGGCAGCCACATCATGCAGCCGCAGGATATCAACCGATTGACAAGCCAAAGCCAGGGAAACGCCAATCGTACCTGCCAGGCGTTCTTCCACAGGACGATTGAGTAGTTTAGATAAAAAACGCTTGCGGGAATGCCCAATAAGCACGGGAAAACCCAAGTCTTTCAGATCTTGAATCTGGGATAGAATGTCTAGATTGTGCTCTGCCGTTTTTCCAAAACCGATGCCGGGATCAATCACAATCTGCTCGCGATCAACGCCGGAATCAAGTAATTTTTGAATTCGATCCTTAAACCAGACTTTCAGATCTGAAACGACATTCTGATATTCGGGATGGTCCTGCATGTTTTGCGGTGTTCCCTGAATGTGCATACAAATGACTCCCGCCTGAGTGGAAGCAGCGAGCGAAATCATATCAGGGTCAAATGTGAGCCCGGAAATATCATTGATGATGATCGCACCGGCGTGGAGCGCCTGCCGCGCCACCTCCGCTTTTGTGGTATCGACAGAAATGGGGATCTGTATTTGTGCTGATAAGGCTTTGATGACGGGAATGACTCTCTTCAATTCTTCTTCTACCGTAACTGGCTCTGCACCTGGACGGGTCGATTCTCCCCCGATATCGAGGATGTCAGCGCCATCCTCTTCTAACTGTAATCCTTTTTTTACGGCAGCAGCGAGATCAGAGGCTTCTCCTCCATCGGAAAAACTGTCGGGAGTCACGTTCAGAATTCCCATCAGTAGGGGTAACCGCTTTAAAGGAATGGATGAAGAACCACATTTCCAGAGGCGGTGATCTTCTGATGGTTTGATGGAAGAATTTGTAATTGGCAAAGTCACACAACGATCTAGAAGAAAATGGTTGTTTCGGAAAGTTTCACATCTACGAATCTGGTTTTACTCCGCGATCCCGACAGTTGCAAGGATATTGGTTGAAAGTACTTACTACTGAAAAATTATCCTGATTTTCTCTATGCGAACGGAACTCTGTTTACTTCCCGTGTTTCGAATTTCTGCTTCAAAGTGATGGCAGAATCATAATCCCTATACCTAATCATATGTGAAGTTGAGCATGATTTGAAAATCTCGCAAAAACCAACCCTCCTAATAACAGTTCAGGATATAGAGGATTTTTAGAGAAACTTGTTTTTTTGTATTCCCTTTACTTTGACAACGTAATTCGTTCTGGTATTGTAAACAACGTATTTGTCGTAACCGGCAAATCTTACCATACTAGAAAAACAGACCTGTTTTTCCCTAAGTACGTAGGCTTAGGGACATCGTTGAAAAATAGTTCCAAGTAACTTAATTTTCAGCGAAGTGGAACCACTTTATTTAAAGAATCTCAGGAGTACACCATGATTCAAAAAGCTGTCACACTCTCGATGATTGCTGCATTGACATTATTGTCTGCATCTTTCAGCTCATCCGACGCAGAAGCTGGTTTATTAAACCGCTGCTGCAAACCAGAACGCGTTAAGTGCTGCAAGCCAGTTCGTGAACGCTGCTGCAAGCCAGCTCGTACACGTTGCTGCAAGCCAGTTCGTGAACGCTGCTGCAAGCCAGCTCGTACACGTTGCTGCAAGCCAGTTCGTACACGTTGCTGCAAACCAGCTCCCGTATGCTGCAAACCAGCACCAACTTGCTGTGCACCAGCTCCTAAGTGCTGCACTGCCGCACCAAAGTGCTGTGCAGCATCACCTTGCTCAAGCTGCTCACCAGCACATCCTGCTGCTGCAGCTCCTAAGAAAAAGGCACAAAACGCACCAGCTCCTCCAAAGAAAGCTCCAGCACCAGCTCCTAAAAAAGCATAGTGTGGTCTTTCCGACAATAACACACTTCGCGTGTGTGATAGTCTAAGAGCTATGGTAAACTGAAATGGCCCCCATTGCCTTGTGCAATAGGGGCTTTTTTTGTTTTACGCCGGTAATATCAATTTTCGCAAGAGTTAGATCATTTGGATCTTCGTATTCTGGTGAGAGACTATGAAGTCCTTCACTATCGGGTGTTAAAATGATCCCTCAGGCCGACTTAGCATAGGGAAGATCCGATTCGGGACCTTCTTCAGCACCTATGCTATTGATTAACTTCTCCAGCTTCGGGAGCATTTTCTCTCCCTCGCGAGTCAGTTGATAGAATACTCCGGAGTCCCGCCCTGAAATCTGAAATTTCAGTAAATCGAAGGCTATGAGTTTGCCGTGAATACGAGGCAGGTGCTCTTTCACGACATCAGAGATATCATTCTGGCGGATAATCCAACCATCAAACTCTGGATTTTGGGATTTGGTTTGAAGTTGTAGCTGGCTGTAATGGCTCAGTACAAGGCACCATTCTGGATTTTCCATCATCTGTTCTAGTTCAAAGTCGATCATACTAAAAGCTATCGACGTTGCCCGAAAACCAGTCGCACGGAATTTTTTCTATCGACACGACCGACATAACAGGACTGCCATCTCACCTGTTCAGAGGAAAAATTCGAGAAAACAGCTCAAGAACCGGGGGCAAAATGCGCATCATCGAAGACGTCGCAATCCTTATTTCTGTTCAATCTTCTGCAGACTCCAAAATACATAGAACTCGTCATGAATTGGAGCACAAGAGTTTAGATGGGTTTTACATATTGGTTTTCGAATCTGAGACTTCACCTAAAGCTGCGTTCAGGGCATTTGTCATCTCAAGATCATGTAGATGATCCCGTGTATAAATTCGAAATATCAAAAAACTGACAGGCAATGCCCGAAATAATTCATCGTCATTGAGTTCCTGGGTCTGTTCGGTCCCCGGATCCAGTAGAAAATTTTGGCCGCCGGCAGGTAGTCTTCCACTGGGGCGATGATAATGCCTGGCGATATCAATTCTGAGCGAGATCTGTTTTAACGTGTCTGGCAATTTAGCACGCACGCGTTTTTCCATTAAATCTGGTTCAGAAAAGATTGACGTATGAACTGCGGATCCAGAATGAAAATTGATTGACCTTTCGCAGGCCATTTTCCATTCGACATTACGTGAAAGGATTTCCTGCCAGCGTTCTCCTAATTTCTGGACGTTCCGATCAGGACTTTTCTGAAACCTGCCGACATCTACCAGAAAAGAGGATTCTGTCAAACCTAGATAATCATCCAGTTTCTCTAGAGGATTTCCCTGAAAAAGATGTTGCATTGTTTCCGGAAAGATCTCTTCCAGAGCCAGATCGAGTGCACGAACGGTACGATGATAATAAATTGTGCGAAACAGATTCGCGCGGGTTTCAATAAAATTCACTAAAGTTGGTAAGCCCCGACCATGAATTGTAAGTCCCTCTGATGTAAAAAAACTGTAATGAATCAATCGGGAAACATCGACAGCCCGGATGTTATAACCTGACATATAAGCATCTCGTAGAACAAAATCCATATTGTCGACCGTATAAATCCCGCTGAACATGGCTCGTAATTTACAAAGCCAGTCCGGATTGCCCTGCTCACTTTCAGCATCGCCGGCGGGTCTGCGAATCAGCCAGCCTACCTGTTTGGGGTCCAGTTCTTCCAGCGCGTTCAGGCGACCGTTTGGATTTCTGCGAATTCCGCGAATCAAATCTCCCAGTTCATGCTCAATAATGTGAGCACCAATGTCTTCATGTGTCAGATCGTATTGATCCAGATAATGATCATCAAAAAAATGCCCAAACGGACCATGGCCAACGTCATGTAATAATGCGGCAAGCCTTACTAAACTCTCGACATATGGTAAGGAAGGGACGTTTCTACATGCCGTGTTCAGAGAATCATACCAGGCGTTAATGGCAACCGATGACAGATGCATTGCCCCAAGTACATGCTGAAACCGCATATGCTCTGCAGAAGGAAACACCCACCAGGCAGTCTGTAGCTGATGAATGTGTCTCAGTCTTTGCACCCAGGGATGATCTATGATTTCCTGTTCAGAGACTTCTCCTTCAGAAATCCCCGTTTTTGAAGTAAAGGGGATGTATCCATGAATCGGATCATGCGTCAAACTTTCGGAAATAAAATCGCGTACCATTTTCTCACTGTTTCAATTGCATTATAGTGCCAGTAGAGTCTGAACAGGTTTTCATAATTTCAAATCTTGTTACAGTTTAACTACTTATGACTTTATCTCATCTTCCAAGCCGACTTCATTATCAAACGCATCATCCAAAGAGATGCCGACTCTTGCGACGATTGGAGATCATTGCGATCATTATCGCGCTGATTTTCACTGTTATTCTACATGGCTTGCTGAAGATTACCACCATCGTGCATTGGGAATTAGGGGCCACCATCGTTCTCGCGATGGTCTATTTCACTCTCAGTCTGCTGATCCGCTAT
>NZ_CALEMX010000218.1 GCF_937910335.1 uncultured Gimesia sp.
GCTGCGCTCGGCCCGAATTACATTCGGGCCTACCCGCTGTTGTCGAATGTCTGACAGGGATTGAGATCGGGGGGAGTGGATTGTTTTTGCTCTGGCGGGCGGACACATGGGTCCGCTCCCTTGTATCTTACTGTTGACTGTCTGCAGTTCTTTGTTCTGTTTTTTCATGGTGGTTTTTTGACGGTGGCTAGCGCCATTCCGCTCAGATGATGATTGAGTATTCGCATCGTATTGAGACCCGATTCCTTTCTATCCTTCTCGGCTCCTGCTGTCACATTATGTAACCGGGGCTAATGCCCTGCGGCTAATGTCCTGTGGCTGATGGTGAATACGCGACGATTGATAGGGGGTGCATGCCAGACCCCTCAATTTTAATCAGTACTGTTGGATATTCAGCTGCTTGCTGTTTGTTGCTATCGGGTAGAATCTTTTGTCGCGGGTAGATGATGCCTGTGTCATTGTAGAGTGTTTATTTTTACCACGAAAAACACGAAAGGCACGAAATGGTTCTGTTTTTTCATGGTGGATTGTTTTGTTTCTCTGACAGTTTCCTGCTCGCTGCGCTCGGCCCGAATTACATTCGGGCCTACCCGCTGTTGTCGAATGTCTGACGGGGATTGAAATCGGGGGTGAGTGGGTTGTTTTACTCTGGCGGGCGGACACATGGGTCCGCACCCTACTTCTCACATGGGTCTGCGTTTACTTTTTACTTGGGGGCTGTCTTTTATGCTATTATTGTTTTGGTTTTTCATGGTGGATTGTTTTGTTTCTCTGTCAGATTCCTGTTCGCTGCGCTCGGCCCGAATTTTATTCGGGCCTACCCAAAGTGTCGGTGTTATGACTGTCAATGATTGTTGTGAAGGGCGTGTGGGGGTCAAGTGTAAAATGGTATTAAAACGGCGGTTGATCTCTGTCGTCCTGTGGTTGGAAAGTGACCAAAACGTGTCAAAGCGTGTTCAATACGCGTCGATAAGTTACGAGACATTGGGAACCGGTGGCGATTTTTCAGGTGAAGATTTTCAAAACATAGAGACTTTTATAGGAGTGAGATCTTCAGTGTTCGCGAAAAGCAGTACACATAAAATGCATCCCGCGCGCGACGCGTAACAACGCATAATGGGGATAAACTTTCGGGTGTCAAGAGGTATGATTGAGCACCTGAATTCAGGGAGGAACATTGATTTTGAAAGATTTGAATTGGTCAAGCGGTTTTCATCGTAGCGCGTTTTATAGGGGCGGTGTGCAAGTTGCATTGCTGCTTACTACAACAGTGCAGATTGAAGCACCGGTGATGTGGTTAACCCATGCGTCCGAATTGTCGATCGAGTTCGGCGTGGCTGAGGACGAGCGCGGAGGGTCGGCCGTGGGGGCAGTGATGGGCGTCGTCGATGAGGTGACGCTGTTCGAGGAGGCTGAGGATTTCTTCCTGCGTCAATCTTTGGCCGGCTTTGATGGCGGCTTTGCAGGACATCATCGTGATCAGATCGTCAAGCAGATCTCTTCGCGAAGGTTGTTTGGCATTGTCGAGGTTGTCGGCGATATCGCGGACGAGTTGTTCGAGATTGACTTTCTTCAACATCACGGGATAGCTGGTGACCAGGAGCGTGTTGCCGCCGAACTCTTCGATGCCCAGGCCGAAACTGTTGAGCATTTCGGCGTGTTCGAGAACCAACTCGGTTTCTTTGGGGCTCATTTCAATGGTGAGTGGGACGAGCAGCTTTTGCGATTCTACTGACTGCGCTAGAACGCGTTTTCGAAAATACTCGTACATGATCCGTTCATGCAAAGCATGCTGATCGATGATGGTGAGTGCGCCTTTGTCTTCCACGACGATGTAACAATTCAAGACTTGAATCGGTCTTAAATCGGCGGTGGCGATGTCGGCGAACTGCTCTGTCTTCTGTTCGCTTGCGGGCATTACCAGATCGGCTGGTTCATTCGAATAGGTGCGAGTTTCTTCGACCTTTTTTTGAAAGTGGGAAAGCGGGATGGCATCTTGGCTGGTAAAGGGAGCCGCTAGATCGGGGGTGGAGGAAATGGAACGTGGTGCGGAATTGATTTGTATGTTGGGAGTATCAGTGGCGGCTTGCCCGAGTTGATTTTTGGCCCAACTGGTGAGTTCCATTTGATTCTGTTTTTGTTGAGTGAGATCGGGGGCGGTAATGGTATCGGGATCGATATTGCTCTGTTTCGATAATGACATCTGCGATTGCAGATCCATGCTGAGAAACTGAGTGCGTAATGTGGAAAGGAGTTGGCGATACAGGTGCTGGCCGTCACGGAATCGGACTTCGGATTTGGTGGGATGCACGTTTACATCGACCATGGAAGCCGGCATGTCTAGATAGAGGAAGGAGATTGGTTGTCGTCCTACCATGAGCAGTCCGCGATAGGCTTCGGTCAATGCGTGCTGGAGGGTTCGGTCTTGAATCCAGCGTCCGTTCAAAAACAGGTATTGGCCTTTGCGTGTTGATTTATTTTCGCTGGGATGGGAAACGTAACCCCAAATGCGAACGTCGTCGATTTCGGACTCGACCCAGATTAAGTGGTCGGCGAGTTTCTTGCCGTAAAAGAGACGGAGACGATCGATGAGATTATCGGAGGGAGGTAGATCAAAGATGACTTTATTATTGTGTCTTAAGACCATGTACAAGCGGGGATGGGCGAGCGCGGCTCTAGTGAATTGTTCGCTGATGTGTGCGAATTCGGTCTTGGTGGTTTTGAGAAATTTTCGACGCACGGGTGTGTTGGCGAAGAGCTGTCTGATTTCGATGGCGGTTCCTAAAGGACAGCCACAGGGTTGTGGTTTGCTGGCGGTGCCGGTGTTGACTTCGAACTCGAGGCCCTGTGATTCGTTGGCGGTTCGGGTGCGAATGCGAAAATGGCTGACTTCGGAAATGGAAGCCAGGGCCTCGCCTCGAAAGCCCATGGTCTGGACGCTGAAGAGATCTTCGGCGGAGGTGATTTTACTGGTAGCATGGCTGGAGACGGCCAGGAGGAGATCATCGGGATGAATGCCTTCGCCGTTATCGACGACGCGAATGAGGTCGGCGCCGCCATTCATGATGTCGACTTCGATGCGGGTGGAGAGTGCGTCTACGCTGTTATCGAGGAGTTCTTTGACGGCGCTAGCCGGTCGCTCGATGACTTCACCGGCTGCGATTTTGTTAATGACACTGGTATCGAGTTGATGAATGCGGGAAATCGATTCCACGGCGGCTTTCCGTTCCATTTGCTGATCCGTCCGACGGATGGGTTGTTGTGTTCGTCGTTATGATTATTTTTAACCGGAAATCAGTGGAATCGCAATGAAGGCTGTTGCCTGAAGTGGACAGAATTGCTTTGGTTTCGATTCTTAACTGCCCCAGCGTTGATGAATATCGTGTTTGATTTCCAGATGATCGCAAATCCGCCCGGAAATGAAATCGACGAGATCGTGGATCGTCATCGGATTATGATAAAAGCCTGGTGAGGCTGGCATGATGGTTGCGCCGGCCTGTGTTAAACGCACCATATTTTCCAAAGGGATCAAGCCGAGGGGTGTTTCGCGGGCTACGATAATCAGTTTGCGACGTTCCTTCAAATGGACGTCGGCAGCGCGATGGATTAGGTTGTTGCAGGCGCCGGATGCGATACTTCCCAGCGTTCCCATGGAACAGGGGCAGATGACCATGCCGTCGGTTAAAAAAGAGCCGCTGGCGATGCCTGACATGAAGTCGTGATAATGATGATAGATGAGTTGGCCTTGATTGAGATCGGCTTCTCCCAGGACTGAGCTCAAGGCAAAATCTTCGCTGGTGGTATTTTTCATCTTGCTGATGGTGCTGTCATCGGGCAGACTTGCGGGGTCGGGCAGAAGCTGGCTGGGATCGAAGTTTTCTAAATCGATGTTCAAGCCGAGTTCCTGTTTTAAGACCTGTGTGGCAGCGGCGCTGATTGTGAGATGTACGGTGCGTCCGGCTGCCATGAGAACTTCGATTAAGCGGACGGCATAGATGGCACCGCTGGCGCCTGTGATTGCTACGACTACATTTGACATGAGGGCGTCCCTCGTTTTCTTTTCTGAACTTATTCTGAATCGGTGGTTTCGGTAGTCTGTTCTGCTGTTGTGGGTTTCGTGCCGGCGTATAATGTGGCGATTCCAAACGTGAGCGGATACCAACGGGTTCCCGTTAATCCACATTCATCCATGAGGGTGGCAAGTTCCTTTCCATGGGGAAATTCTGAGACCGACTCCGGCAGATAGTTATAGGCAGACTCTTTGTTCCGGGCGAGTAATTGTCCGATTTTTGGCAAGATATGTCGAAAATAAAACTGGTAGCAGGCTCGAAACAGTCGATTGGTTGGCATGGAGAATTCCAGGACGGCTACCTGGCCTCCTGGCTGGCAAACGCGGATCATCTCTTTGAGTCCCTGGCTGGTATCGGCGACGTTTCTGAGTCCGAAGGCAACGGAGACAATTTGAAACTGGTTATCGGCGAACGGAAGCTGTTGGGTATCCGCTTCGAGAAAAGTTAAAAGTTCGTTGGAATTTTTCTTGAGAGCGAGTTCCAACATTTCATGAGTGAAGTCGGCACCGACGACTTGAGTTTTGCCTCCGGTTTTATTGAGATAGGAAATGGCGAGATCGCCGGTTCCGGTGCAGACATCCAAGATTGGTGCATTGCCTTGTGGCATGACTTTTCTTACGGTGCGCCAGCGCCAGTAATAATCGACGCCGCCTGAGAGGAAATGATTCATAAAATCATAGCGGGGCGCAATTTCGCCAAACATCTGCTGCACTCTTGAGCCGGTTTTATCTACGTTCATGTCTTTAGCCTGTATCCAGGTTTATTGTAGCGTCTCCAGAGCCATTTGGAGCAAGTATAATAAATTGAAGCCGCTATGGTTAAATTGGACGCGTTCTAGTATCTGTTTCTTTCAGGAAAGGCCGAGTTCATCGAGTCGGCTTTTTAGACGTTGCTGTATTTCTGGCGGCATCTTTAAAGCGTCCGGCCATTCGCGTGGATGTCCTTCTGCGGTGGATTTTCGTGTTGCATCCAGACCCAGTTTGTGGCCGATGCCCTGCACTGTTGCACTGTGATCATAAATATCGCCTGGTCCTTCAGACGAAATCAGATCCCGCCCGGGATTCAGATTCGTGCTGACGCGATACCAGACGTCCTGCTCATCATGCACATTCGCGTCGTCGTCCAATACGACAATCATCTTCAAGGATAAGAGGCTATGCAAACTCCATAATGCATTGACGACTCTGCGGGCCTGCTGCGGATAGGATTTCTGAATGCTGACAAACATTAGATAGCGTCCTGCCCCCGATGGAGGGAAATGGACGTCGATTAGTTCGGGGATCATCAATTTCAGAAGAGGTAGAAAAATTCGTTCGGTGGCTTGTGAAAACACGCCTTGTTCTGCAGGGGGAGCCGCGGGAATGAGCGCGGGCCAGATGGGATTGGCCCGATGTGTGACGGCAGAGAGATGTAGCGGCAAGACTGTTTCTACGGCGCTGTAATAACCGGTCGGGTTGGCGACGAGGCCGACTTCTAATGGCTCTGCTGTGGTATCGATAAAACCTTCCATCACAATTTCTGCCTGAGCGGGCACATCTAATTCTATCGTGCGTGCTTTGACCAGTTCCAGCGCACGATTGCGAAGGAAACCTGTGAATGCATATGGATCGGTGGGTGTTGGCAGTGGTGCACAAGCGGAATACAATCCCACGGGATCGCCGCCGAGGACTATCGCGACGGGCATCTGCTGTGCGCGGGCCTGGTATTTCTGAAGAAGCTGGTAGCCGGCATCATGCTGACTCCAGCGAATGGCCAGTTGCTGATCGGAAATGACCTGAATCGGACGGTTGTTGATAGAGCGGGCATTGGTTTCGGGATCAAAGGTTACAATCTGTGCGGCTGTAATTGTGGGATATGCTTCATCCGGCCAGCATTTCAAAAGTGGAAATTCGTTGAGATTTACATCGCGTCCCAATTTGACCACTTGCTGACAGCTGGCTGTTTTGACGATGCGTGGTTTGATATTGAGTAGCTGTGAGAATTGCGGAACCATCCTTAGCGAATCGAGCCAGCCTTCGGGCAGATCGGGAGATAACAGACCTGCGACGCGGTCGGCGATTGCGTCCAGAGAATCAGTGCGTAATATCTGAAGCAATCGAGGCAGGCTGCCATACAGGTTCGTTAAGACGGGAATTTTATGTCCCGCAACGTTATCAAAAAGAAGTGCGGGGGCGTTTCCGTCCTGGTTTGATTTGATCAGATGATCGGTGATCGCGGCAATTTCGAGTTCTGACTGCACGGGAGCTGAAATGCGGACTAATTGCCCTGCCTCTTCAAAGTCGGTTACAAAATCGGCCAGTTGGTCCGCATTCATCATTATGGTGTTATTCATAGAAATTGGGGAACGCTTTGATTACAGTCTGGAATCATAACCGATTCTGAACTATCAACAAATGATCGCGGCTGTGAACCTCTCAGATTATTGAGATCCCCGATCAGCCTGCACCATTGAAGCCACGGACATTGAAACCATGCTGCAACGCTTTCTCTTACTCTGGCTGATTCTGCTCTCTGCGCTGGCAGTCTTTTGGGATCAAATTTTTCCCGGTGGTGTTGATCCCTTTAAAAATTCAAAGCCTTTCCTGCCTTACTTATTTACGGTGACCATGCTGGTGATAGGTGCGTTACTGCCTGCTCATGAAATCCGTGAAGTCTTCCGACGCTGGCATAGCGTACTGGCTGGCACATTTGTGCAATACACGGTGATGCCGGGGCTGGCTTTCCTGGTGAGCCTGTTCTTTCTGGATCAACCACAATTGCGTATTGGAATCATACTGGTAGGCTGCGTTCCCGGCGCGATGGCTTCGAATGTGTTGACCCTGGCAGCCCGGGGTAATGTGAGTTATTCGGTCTGTCTGACGACATCTGCTACATTGCTCTCCCCGTTATTTGTCCCGCTCTTTCTCTATCTGGCCGCTTCCGGAACCGATATCGATGCGATCGAACTTGCCAAAGACAGCTTTGTCAAATTATTGACTCAGGTAGTTTTACCGGTGATTCTGGGCCATCTTTTTTCGCGGATGCATCATGGATTCAGCCGCGTGATGCAGCTTTTTGGGCCCACGTTCGCTAATCTCTCGATTCTGTGGATCATTGCTACTATTGTCAGTCTGAATGAAGAACGCCTGCAAAAAGTATTTCTGTCTCTGGCTGCGGCTTTGCTGGTGATTAACCTGCTGGGATATCTATTCGGTTATCTGGCGGGAGCGGCGATTCGACTCGATGAAGCAAAGCGAAGGGCGCTGACTCTGGAAGTGGGGATGCAGAATGCGGGTTTGGGAGCCGTTCTGGCGGGACAGTTGTTTCCGGGAAGAGAGATGATCGCTTTGCCACCGGCGCTGTATATGTTTGGTTGCATGTTGACCGGTACGATTCTGGTACAGATCTGGGCGGCACGCAAACGGGAATACCGGATACCTACAGATGAATGTGAATGAGCGTGGGGTGGCCTAGGTTTCTTCCAGGCGTGCTTTGAGTTCGTCGCGTTCTTTTTTCGTGACATCGAGATCGAACATGAGGTATTTCACATCCAGGCGTAATTGAGCCAGCGCTTCCTGGATTAATCCCAGGATCCGTCTGCGGCGTTTGACAGATTCCACGACGCGTGAGTAGGAAACTTCCAACAACAACTGCTGCTCTCGCGGGAGTTCAGAAATTTTCTTGCCCAGGTCGATCACTTCGCGTGGCAAACTTGCACTATCTGATTCGTCGGTTAGTCGAGTATTCATATCGTTTTATTTCTCAGCTTGTGCTTGTACTCTCAACAAAAATCCACAATCTGCATGGAAAACTTAGAGACCAATAGAACAGATTTTGTGCCATTTATGAACATTTAATAAAGTTTTTTCTATAAGTGACTGCTATTAAGGGACTTCAGTAATATTCTGATTCTGATCCTGCATTGACCAGTTTCGCAAAAATGGGAGGCTTCGTATTGGCTAAGATTGAAGATTCTTCTAAAATCCCTTTAGTTTGAAGCCATTTTTAGGCAATCCGACAGTTGGTTGTGTAAAAGCAACATGTCTGTTGATCAACTGAAACGAAAACCAGTCAGCGAGCAACATTTCGTAAAGAATGCTGAACGAGGGCCGGTTTATAGAAGCTGGGAAAAATATTCAGCCCGCTATTGTTACGAACTTCTTGAGCGCCAACAGAGATCCTGATGAAAATCGGTATCATTTGTGACGTTTCAATCTTGTTTACTAACCCAGGATGGGTCTGAGTCTGGGCATTGATGCCGCGAAAAATCTGTGAATTCATTCAAGGACGAAGTGCACTCTTCGTAGTTCTGGCTTTGGAGCTACTATACTCATCTCTGCTGCGCGCCGAGACATATCATGCGAAATTCGATGATACTTCCAAAGTAAGCTGGCAGGTTCGCATCGATTCTTCTCAGGCCCAAAAAAAATGGCATGTACGGAATACAACCGTCCCGCATGAAGGGGCCGCCTGTGAGCATTTACAAATCGTAACCGGGAATCTGGGCTCGCTCATTGAACTTTCGCACCAGTTACCGTCCAGCCGCATCATCAATGAATTGACCGCATCACTCTGGTTTAAATCCAATAGACGCGGTACCCGAATTGGGCTGGAGGCTGTGCTGCCTCACCAAGTCGATCCGGAAACAGGTTCGATGGCGCGCATTTATCTGATTGGGGATACTTATACTGAAGAAGGAAAGTGGCAGCAATTGCGCTGCGTCACAAACAAGACACTGGTCAATCAATCTCTGGGTCTGTTACGTGGGCGCAGTAAACTCCGCAAAGTGGATTCGCGAGATATGTATGTGGAGCGGGTTCTGATAGTAACTCGCTCTTCGTCAGATAAGGTTGAGTTTCTTCTCGATGATCTGAAACTCTCACCCATTGTTCGCCCGCGCGAGACGGTCATGGAATCAGCGGCTGCTCGCAATAAGCAGAATTCGAAACCTATCGTCGAATTTCTACTGGATCGAATTCAGCTTCAGGGGCAACCTATGTTTCCCCGAATGTCACGTTATCATGGCGAAAATCTGTCAGAGCTCAAACAGACAGGCCTGAATGTAATCTGGGCGCCTCAGTTTGATGATTACGAGTTTCTCTCGAAATTGCGTACCCAAGGTCTCTGGGCCATGGCAACACCCCCCCGTCCTCAGGATCAGGATGGTGACTTTCTTCCTTCACGAGATGCCACGCTGATTCCCTTTAACGAAAAGTCTGCTCCCATTATTTTCTGGAATCTGGGGACACGTATTCCCGGAAAACAATGGGGTGAGCTTCGCAGTCGCGTGGGTCAGATCCAGAGTGCAGACCAACAATTCAAACGCCCGATTATGGCGGATGTTCTCGGAAAAGAACGACAAATCGCCCGCGAAGTCTCGATGATTGGCTCCAGTCCCCATATTCTCAATAGTGATATCAGTTTCCTGGAATACCGCGATACGCTGATTGATAAAACCCGAATTGCCCCCGGGCGTTTTCTCTGGACATGGATTCAGACTGAACCGACCTCGGCAAATGCACGCTGGAGAAATGCATCGAATAAAACTCCGATTGTGATTGAGCCTGAACAAATTCGCCTGCAAACCTACGCAACCCTTTCTGCTGGTTGTCGCGGAAATGGTTTCTGGACCACTACTCGACTCGATGATACAACCGCTCCGGGTGCATTGGAAAGAAAACTGGCAATTCGTCAGTTGAATATGGAAATTGATCTCATCGAACACTGGCTGGCTACCGGGACCGTAATTTCACATGTCCCCTTTACATTAAAACAACGCGAGACACCACGTATTAAACAGCTGGGAGCCTCCTTTAAAAATTCCGATTCCAAGCGAATAATGCGAGATGAACTTCTGGCAGAGCGAGATAAACAGATTCAGCGAGGAAAAGAAGCCGCTAAGGAAATGCAGGCCGCGATCATTCATTCTGAATATGGTACCTTAATTCTACCAGTCTGGTATCGTAATGGATCCCAGTTCGTTCCCGACCAGATGGCGGGCAATGATGCAACAATCGTCATCCCCGGCGGCAATGTCTCTGCATCGGTCTGGGAATTGAGTACAACAAAAATTAAAAATTTGAACCGCAAACGTGTCAATGGAGGCGTGCAGATCACAATTCCCAAATTTGACATGACTTCTATTATCATCATGACTGCGGATCAGGGATTGATTGAAAGACTGCGAAAAAAAGTTTCCACGCTCAGCAAATATTCTGCTGAAACCAGCGTGCAATTGTGTCGCGCTAAACTGGAACGCTGCCAAAAAACAAATGCTGAGCTAGTTGATCTGGGTGTGAGCCAAATCGCTCAAATGGATGGGCCAGCGATTCTGAATCGGGCTCAGCATTTGGCACAACAGGCAGAGACAGCTTTGACGAGTCATGACTATCATACATCGCGGATGTATGCCCGCGATTCCATGCAGATGCTTCGTATTCTGCAACGGAGCCAATGGAGTGAAGCCACGCGAAGTCTTTCCTCAGCGATGGCAAGCCCTTATGCCATCTCCTATAGCACGCTACCTGACCATTGGAGAATGATCGAGCAAATCGGGCGCAGTGCGAAAAATATTCAATCCAATCTATTGCGATCTGGTGATTTCGAAGACATTGATACGATGGTTGTCGAGCGCTGGAAACACGAACAAAATGCGATCGATGGAACAGAAGCCATCGCAGAATTGTATCCCCGGGACAAAATTTCCGGCGACTTCAGTCTGCGGTTACTGGCGGCTCCTCTGAATCGCAAGCTGATTCCGACTAATATCGAAGGGCCTTTGGTGCGAGTTACTACTCCGCCGCTGGCTGTTCGCAGTGATCAAATTGTGCATATAACCGGTTGGGTTAAAGTTTCTACTTCCATTACCGGAAATCAACAGGGAGCTACTTTACAGGATAGTATTATGGGTCCGGGAGGCGCGTTGCATTGGCATGCTAAAAGCGAATGGCAAAAAATTGATCTGATCCGTGAAGTTCCCCAAAGTGAGAATCTCATTCTCACGATGTCACTCAATGGTCTGGGCTCGATCCTGTTTGACGATTTACGAGTTATCGCCTATACACCTGAGCCGAAACTTTATGAGCAAACCAACGGAGTAGAAACACTTACTACCCCGAAATCTGCCGTCGATTCATCCGGTCTCAATTTGCTGAAAAAGTTGCCTTAACTGCCTCTGTTTCACTTTAAAAACAGGGCTCTCGGGCGGTTTTGTGATTCCCACTTCATCAAACATTCATAGATGTGGACGCGCGCTACACTTGTATGACGGAGTTAAATTTGATAATTAACTGTATAGAAACAGGGTAAAAAGCGGTATCGAAATCCGAATACTCTGTTGAAAAGTTCTTGAATGGCCGGAATCTAAAAACCGTTCTCTCTAAAATCCATTTCCGGTTCCATGCTGTCCATTTGTGTGATGAAGATAACCATTCTCATTCATCCGAGATTCAGCCGTGGTCAGGTTGGACGACTTTCGTCAAATTGACCTTTAAGTATTCAGAACAACCAATTTTTTAACCATTTAGAATTGAACAGGAAAAACCAATGCCAATTGCAACCCCAGCTCAATACGCAGCGATGCTGGATGCCGCTCAAGATGGAAACTATGCTTATCCCGCAATGAATGTGACCTCATTGACAACCATCAATGGTGCTCTCAAAGCATTTGCAGATAAAAAATCAGATGGAATCATTCAGGTTTCTACAGGTGGTGGGCAGTTTGCCTCTGGCCTGGATCAGAAGGATGCCGTTCTGGGTTCGATTATTTTGGCTGAAGCAACCCATCGATTGGCGGAACGGTATGATGTTCTCATTGCTCTCCATACCGACCATTGCCAGCCGGGTAAAGTAGATGGGTTTCTGAAACCATTGATTGCCGAAACAGCTCGACGTCGCGAAGCAGGTCTGCCTAACCTGTTCCAGTCTCATATGCTGGATGCTTCAGAGTTGCCTTTAAAAGAAAATCTTGAATTGTCAGTTGAGCTTCTGAAATTATGTGCTGCTAACGAAATTATTCTGGAAGTAGAAGCCGGTGTGGTAGGTGGAGAAGAAGATGGAGTCGATAACTCTGACCAACCTGCTGAAAAACTTTATACATCTCCAGAGGATATGGTTGCGGTCTATGAAGCGCTGAACGGTTTAGGTCGCTATATGTTTGCAGCTACTTTTGGAAACGTGCATGGCAGTTACAAACCGGGAGCCGTCAAACTCCGACCAGAAATCCTGAAAGAAGGTCAGGAAGCTGTTATCGCCAAATATGGCAAGGATGCAGCCTTCGATCTGGTATTCCACGGCGGTTCAGGTACTCCCGAAGACCAGTTACGTGAAACACTGGAATACGGTGTTGTGAAAATGAATATCGATACAGATACACAGTATGCTTTTACACGACCGGTCATTGACCATATGATGAAAAACTACGATGGCGTCTTAAAAATTGATGGAGAAGTGGGCGTAAAAAAAGTCTACGATCCGCGCAGCTATCTCAAAGCCGGAGAAATGGGAGTTGTCAATCGCATGAGCGAAGCTTGTGACGATCTTTACTCCACTGGTAAAACGATTTTTGGCAAAGCATAACTCTGTCGCTGATCTTCGAAACTAAAAAAGCGGGCTGTCCTTTTACTGGAACAGCCCGCTTTTCTTATGACCCAGCCTCTCTTATTATTTTGAACGTACGGCTTCCATCTTGGACATATTCGATAAACGCACCACCAGGAGTTTCTGAATGTTAGACTTCCGTCCTTCTCCACGGAAGAAGAGATGACCGGCTGAATTGGGCGTGAGATCATCCGTCGCTGTTATGACAGTCATTTCTCCCACGTTCAGTGTGACCTCGAATTTTTGATTATACAGTGGAGTCGTATTTTGGCGGTTCTCAAGCTGCCAGCCAATATTAGTTGGCGTGCGTCGCAATTGCTGTGCCCCAAAATGTACTTCAGGTGTAAACTCGAGACGCGCCCAGCCATCCTGAACTTTATGCGCTTTGACTCGCATTACACAGCGGGCCTGTTCAAATTCTTTGATTTCCAACTGCCCTTCTTCATCATCGTCAAATAGCTGAAGGCTGCATTTGTCATAAAAACCGCTGGTTTGAATATCGGTAGGCACTCCTGATCGCAACATTAATCGTCTTCCGGAAAGCAGGAGTGACTCATCCTGTTTCTCGACACCACCCAGGTGTGACTTCAGACCAAGCAACGTTTGTAAAGCCATCGGGGGAACAGAACTGACATGCCCGACTCGGAACCCGTTCTGTTTCAGGTTTTCCTGATCCATGAGTTCAATCGCACCGACTTCATCAATCTCGTTCCAAAGTGTCGAACCGAGCAGCGGATCGGTAATCGGTCGTTCGATAAAAACAATTTCCACCTGCATGGCATCCTGAGATACCGGAATGGAGGGTAGTTTTTTAGTGGTTCTCTTTTCTACATATTTCCCTAATCCTAAAACAGCTCCTTCTTCCATCAGCGCGCAGCCAGTGATTTTGACAACTAGAAATGCCAGTGCCACGACCAGAAACCATGATCTGTAGGGAGTTAACTTCATGAATGATTTGAGATGAAAGTAGAAACTATGGAGATATGAAATCTCTTCGGAGATGAGAAGGGACACTGAGTCTAACTGGTATCAAGATTTATGTCAATTTGGAAATGGCTGTCCTCTTTTCGCTCAATTTCTGACGGAATTCCAGTTAAATTCTCGCTACTCCTGATGACAGAATCACTTCCGAACCCTGGCTCATATTGCCATGTCTTCCCCGTCCAGCTATGATCTGCGTGCTTTGGTAAGAGACTCTAACAACCGTATCCAAAGGAACAGTTATCCCTCTTGGATCATCATACCATTAAACCTGCGATCAAGACTCATGTCAGCAACTCCCTCATCCGAAAATGTATCTGGTTTACGAATCGGATCCGGGCAGGACTGCCATCGGCTCGAAGCCGGTTACCGTCTGATTCTGGGAGGGATCCCCATTGAGTTTGAGATGGGACTTGTTGGACACAGCGATGCGGATGTTTTGCTACACGCGATTACCGATGCATTATTGGGAGCGGCAGGTCTAGGTGATATTGGCGAAATGTTTCCCAATACGGAAGATCGCTGGAAAGATGCCGATTCACGAATTTTACTGGAAGCCGCTTATCAGGAAGTTCAGAAGTCTGGTTGGCAAATTGTAAACCTGGATTGCACAATTTCGGCCGAACGTCCTAAACTAGCCAGCTACAAACCATTAATTCGAAAATCGGTAGCCAGCATCCTCAATTTGAAAGAGCAACAAGTCAACATCAAAGCCAAAACGGGAGAACGGGTCGGCCCTGTGGGCAGACAGGAAGCCATGCTGGCTGATGCCGTTGTTCTATTGACACAAATATTGTCTGGTTCAACATAAATTAAATAAAGCGAAATTTAGCGGGCCTATTCTTAACTGATAACAGAAAGTAATTCAGGTATCTGAGACAATGACACTAAGAATTTACAATACTCTAAGTCGTAAAAAAGAAGATTTCCAAACGATCAAACCAGGAAAGGTCGGCATCTATTTATGTGGTCCCACAGTTTATAAGCATGCCCACATAGGCCATATGGTGGGTCCTGTGATTATCGATACGATTGCTCGTTACCTGAAATATAATGGGTACGAAGTGAAATTTGTCAACAACATTACAGACATTGATGACAAGCTCATTCATAGAGCAGCCGAGCTAAATACTACGGTTGAAAAGTTAGCTGCAGAGATGACTCAAGATTACTTCGATAATCTGGAAATCATGGGCGTTGATACGATCACCGAATTCCCCAAAGCCACCGATTACATTGAGGAAATGCAGAACATGATTCAAGCCCTGATCGAAAATGGGCATGCATATCCTCTCGATGGAGATGTCTACTTCTCTGCAGAAGCAGACAAAAATTATGGCTGCCTGAGTGGACGCAAAATTGAAGAGATGATTGCGGGCACACGTGTGGAAGCTAATGATAAAAAGAAAAACCCCGCGGATTTTGCACTCTGGAAAAAGTCACGTCCGGGAGAACCGGCCTGGGATAGTCCCTGGGGCCCCGGCCGTCCGGGTTGGCATATTGAATGTTCTGCGATGAGCCGCAAACTTCTCGGTGATTCATTCGATATTCATGGCGGCGGCTTAGATTTGATGTTCCCCCATCATGAAAATGAACGCGCTCAGTCTGAATGCTGTACGGGGAAAAAATATGTCCGCTATTGGGTGCATAATGGCTTAATGCAGGCTAGTGACGCACCCGGCAAAGTGGGAGGGCAACATGACCGCCATGGCGATGTCGTAGCAGATCAGGAGGCACAGGAAGCAAATAAGCTTGCCGGATCTAAAGGTGCTGCCTCGGTCAAGGAGCTATTCGCCATTCACCCCGCAGAAATAGTACGTCTGTTTCTACTTTCCACACACTACCGCAGCCCGATTGCGTTTAGTGACGAAAACATTCAGGAAGCGAGTAAAGGAATTGAAGGTTTCTATCGCTTCTTTGAAACTTTCGAGCGCATTACTGGAATCAGTTTTTATGATCTTTCCACTTCGGAGAAGCGAGATCAATCTATTTTGCTGGAAGGCACTCCTTCTGAATACTTCCAGCAGCTCTCAGAATTACGCCAACGATTTCTGGAAGCGATGGATGATGATTTTAATACGGGTGGTGCAATCGGAAATCTGTTTGAACTTAGGTCAACACTCAATGCGTTAATTCATTCCCAAAATCTGGATGGTGAGGGTAAAGAAGATCGGGCGTTAGTTGAAGCATTAAAAACGGGAGCCTGCCTGCTAAAAGAGTTATCAAACCTGTTGGGCGTTTTTCGCAAGCCTTGTAAAAAAGACCAGGAAGCGGATGATGGACTAGCCAATCAGTTAATGGAACTGGTCTTGGAAATTCGTAAAGAGGCCCGTGAGAGTAAAAACTGGGACATCGCAGATAAAATTCGTGATGGATTGGCGGCTTGCCAGATTACAGTTGAAGATCGTCCGGAA
>NZ_CALEMX010000219.1 GCF_937910335.1 uncultured Gimesia sp.
CTTCAACCAGCTTGGAATCCTGCATATAGTAGTTTGCGAGAGTTTTCGTTCGGGCTCGTTCCATAATCTCGCTAAAAGAGCCGATGTGAATATTCCCGAGGCTTCTTCTGTGGTGGCCGGGATGTAGATCGAGTCCTTTTTCATGGCGGCTGGCATTCTCAACAAGAACAATGAAAAAAGCACCTAAGCAATTATACCAGTCGTTAGAATCAAAAGCGGTTAGCTTTGGCACATTACCATTTCGATAGGTTGTTTCCGCAGGCACACTATCCAGATAAGGAAAATCTCTGATATTTCCCTCAAACTCATAAATTGTTTCTGAGGCGGTGAGTTGAACGCTATCTAACGTTTTAAAATTATTTGCAAACACATCAAAATAGCCGGCCTTGATTCTCATCCTGGGAAAGTTGCCTGCGGCATCGGGCTTTCCTCGTACTCGAATTCGAAATTGAAACTGTCCTCTCGAATGCATTTGACTTGCAGGGAATGCGACCGCATTCGCTAGAAGTAAATTATTATCAAACATTTTGAGGGGACCTTGTTTGAAGGCGAACAAACCAGGGCCCCAGACCGCCTTATTGAGAGGCCTGCCCAGAAAAGAGTTTCCTTTGAGATTCATGATTTCTCTGCGACTCTGAAATTCGACTTCTGTCATCGGGTGCGCAACATTTTTCACAAAATCCATAACGTGATCTTGAGTCGCTCTACACGTATAGCAATATTCCCCGTTATAAAAATAATGCAGAGGGTCCGCTGGCTTCTCTAGATAGGGCGAAAAGTTTTGCAGCGCCGCCAGTGCCGCCTTCTTGAACGTCTTCAAATGCGTCTTTGTTAAATGGTTAGCCTCAACGTCATTGGAAAACCCTGTTTTAGAAACCGCATCCTGAGGAATATTTTCTTCCTCGGTGAAATCTCTTAAGGATGATTCACCACCCACTAAACCCAACAACGAACTGTTAAACTCTCGATTCGTCAATCGCCTGATCTTGTGCCGATTACCAAGGGTCTGCAATCGTTTTTTCTCTAAGCGATAACCCTTCTCGATCCAAGACGTCAATTTGGCAATCTCTTTCTGAGACAGTTGCTCGACATCTTGGGGCGGCATTTTTTGCGATTCAACCATCTTGTGAATTTTTTTCCAGAGTGTGACCTTTTTAGAATGATTCATTGATCCATCTAAACCGGACAGTTTCAGGCCACTTTCTTCCGTATCTTCGTCATGGCAACTGAAGCAAAACTTGCTGAAGAGCGGAACAATGTCTCTCTGGTATTCCTGTTGAAAAAGATTCTCTGCAGCAACACACAGAGAAGGGATTGCACTGATCCCCATGCATAAAATCACCGTGCATAATATCACCGCCTTCAAAAAACAAACTCTTGTTTGATTTCGCTGATTGTTCATCGATTTCCTCGCAGCAACTTAACTAACTCATTCAGGGCTGATGATCGTGATTCCAAATACCTTAGGAGTGCGGTGCAGATGCAAATGATTCTTTCCTATGGGAATATTACGATTACCGATTCATTCTTCGATCAATTCAGTGTACACCGCGCGAATATGACTGTCGAGACTTTGCCCCGTTTCAAACATGTTATGTAACGGGCAGACGTGTTAGAGAAATACATTAATTACCCGGGCACAGTTCATTACCATTGATTTTGATCAATAAATGAAGGATTTTGAGCGAGCACACAAAGCAATAAATCCGATATTCCAACAACTAGTAACAATCGATTGGGTGTGAATTCAGTAACTGAAGATCACAGTCATCCAGCTGGTGAGAGTATCAATAATTTGCTGTGGAATAACTGATTTGCAAGATTCAAATCATCCCCCTGTTCAATTCTCACTAGTGTTTCCTAGTTTAAAAATAGAGTTTGAAGATCAACTGTTTCAAATATTCTTTTACTTTCTTTGATGTCACCCCAACTCTGTTGTCAATAAAATCAACTAGTCGTGATCACCACAATCAAGTGTCTCTCGCTCAAGCCCCAAGTGAGCTGTGCATAAAACAACAAAAGTTGTCTATGAAAGCGGTGGCCCAAGTGAGATCGTGTTATTAATCAATCTCACATTATTAAAGGAGAACTCACTATGATCGATATCCGCTATCCACTATCAAAAAACAAGCGTTTTGATTCACGCTGCGGAACGAGTCCGCTCCTCTATCCACAAGACGCTGATTATGATGAACCAATTTCGTTGAAAGAAATGTGTGATCTTGGAAAAATATCACCGGAGATGGAAAACCAATTCTTTGACAGTCCAAAGGGAACATCAAAGAGGCGATCATTTGCGGAATTGACAACCTTGTTGTTTGATTCTGAATCGGATCCACATGATCTCAACTCTGTACTCGATCTGGTTCTCCATCAGCCACATCTTTCATCGAAATTTCATACGGTTGGATGGGTCGCAGGTTGCCGTGGTTACACACTCAATGACTTATTCCAGGCGGGATGGCGGATGTGTCCATCAGAATTAGACTTCCAATTTACACGTTAAGAGCTCTGATGTAGCTGACTTAATTTTGTTTCTACAACTTATCTATGAAGGATCCAGATATGAATTCTCTTACCGAACTCAATCAATCTTTTTCTCATGCAGGTGGTGAATCCACACACTCATCAGTTATGGAGACACTACCGTTTCAAAACCAGTTACACCCAGAAGAAATCGCTTCAAATCTCTGGGTCGACCCTGCTGGTCTTCTGAAACGGCTCGCACCATTTAGTCGTACGGCTGCTTATCGATCAACGATGTCATACCAAGGTCCTCAAACCAAGACCTTACTAAAATTAATTACAGAACAGGGTGCTTTCAGGTTCGACGAGTTCCATAGTCTGTTTTTTCCTGGTGGCAATGAATCTGGGATTCACAATGCGACAAAATTTGACCAGGCTATGTCGGCTGTTGCTGCAAATGCTGTACTCGGAGGGTTTGCACGTCGTGTATCACATAGGCTGGGCGACGAAATGATGGAAGAAATTGTTAGCAGTTCGGCGGAATTCCTCGATCATCTTGTCGAACTCTATGAAGCAGATTATACCAATCGAAATGAAGATGCAAAATTGAGAGACTTTGTTCTAAAAGAAGCACGTGCTCGTATAGGAGAACACCACTCTGAGAGCATTCTATCACATTGGAATGACTACAGAACTTACTTCATAACAATCATTTGCGAAGAACTGCGTACTCGTCAGTTCGAATTCATACTAGCTGATTTCCATTAAATATTAAGATTTTGTTTTTAAAATAAGAATTTTTAGATAATAATGGAGTTTGTCCTGAAACATCTGAATCTGTCGAGTGCCAATCGGTTTTAGCAATCACAATTTCTTGTGAGTTCAAGAGAGATTTAATTTTTCAGAACGGCCTACCTTTTTTAATAATCCA
>NZ_CALEMX010000220.1 GCF_937910335.1 uncultured Gimesia sp.
CGACATCTCGGTAATGAAAACCAGGGTCAGGGGAATATCCGGACAGACTGCTAGAATGACTCCTATCCCTTTAAGCATCTGATGGTGGCGATACCTCAGGCGGTTTCTCCTCCGCACCAATATCGATGGGCCGAAACTCCTTATCCCATTCGAGGAAGGAGTTTGACGTGTGCGTTTGAAATTCTGCAATCATTTTCAGTTAAAGAATTCTTATTTCCGTTTTACTCTTCTGAATCAAATCATTTCGAGATATCAAAGGAGATTTCGATGCAAAAGTACTCGCGTTCCCAAAAAGGCTTCACTCTGATTGAGCTACTCGTTGTGATTGCCATTATAGCCATCTTGATTGCCCTGTTGCTTCCAGCGGTACAACAGGCACGAGAGGCAGCCAGAAGATCAACCTGCAAAAATAACCTGAAACAGATCGGATTAGCATTCCATAACTACCACGATACGCACAGATGTTTTCCATTTGCCTGGTTTGTTGATCCGAGCAATCCCACTAACCCTAAAGCGGGCGTATATGGGATTATGCTGCTACCATATTTGGACCAAGCTCCGCTCTACAACAAATGGAACTCCTCATACCCTGCTTTTAACGAACTGGCTGCAATTCCTGCTGTGGCTCAAAATTTAACAGTCATCGCAACGCCATTGCCGGTTTTCATGTGCCCCTCAACACCAGAGACCACCCAGCACAATTACGATTTGACAAGTGCTGGCTTCCCACTCACATATACAGCAGCTCGTACTGATTATTGCCCCGCTCTTGGAGTTCTTGGGGACTACTCTTCCCTGGCTTACACGGGACACCCCTCTGCTGCCAACAGATCGGGCATGTTGAATCTCGTCGGATTTGATCCGTCTAATCCAACTGCCTCAGGGAACTCGATTACCCGGATGCGTGACATTACTGATGGGTCATCCAACACCTTTTTATTAGGTGAAAGAGTGGGCGGCACCAATATCTACAATGGTCAGTCCCAGGTTCCCGCTTTGACAGCACTGTATGGCCCAACGAATGGTGGAGGCTGGGGAGATCTCCTTAATGGCGAGCATTGGTATAAGGGCTCGCTGCGTGACGGAACAGATGGAGGTAATGGGGGCCCCTGTGCAATCAACTGTACCAACACAAGAGGCCTTGGTTTCCTGAGTTTTCATACCGGTGGGGCCCACTTCCTGATGGGTGACGGTGCTGTTCGTTTTGTTAGCGCGAATATCGGTGGTTACATCTTAGCATCAATTACGACAAGAGCGGGTGGTGAAACAGTTGGAGAATTTTGATCATTAACGCCACATGAATAAAATCTTTCCGGCAGGCATCATTCGATGCCTGCCGACACTTCGGCCTGCTCTCTCACTCTCCTTTTCATTCTTGAGACCACACAATGAAATTGCAAAAAACGAAATTAGCAAAAACATTATTCCTCGGCCTGGTCACCCTTCTTCTGTTTTCCTGTGGCGGGGCCGAAGAACCGTACACCAAACAGACTTTTCCCGTTACAGGAAAAATCACGATTGATGGAACAGAACCGGGCTCTCCCGTGAAAGTATCGTGCCATAACAAAGGAGAAATCGATACGGAACACCCGACTATTTCCGGTTGCCAGACAGCAGACGACGGAACTTTCGAAATTTCAACATACACCTCAGGAGATGGAATGCCGGAAGGTGAGTATGTATTGACATTTCTCTGGGGAAAATACAATGCCATATCACGAAGCTATGGTGGATCCGATAAACTTAAAAAACGTTATAGAGATCCGAAAAAGTCTGAAATTTCTTTTATCGTCGAGGAGGGAAAGCCAACTGACCTTGGAACAATTGAACTGACTACTAAATGACATTTCATTTCATCATCGCTTAAATATTTATTCAGAATGAACTCGAATTCTCATCGGAGAATGACCAGAGCCCTTTCGTGATACCCCTAGAAACCGGGATAAGATTATGTTTGCACGCACCCTCACACTCCTGTTTGTGACAACACTTTGCGCCACCTCGTTTGCCGCAGAGAAATCTAATATTCCGTCCAAACTGAGAAACGCCAATGACATCCCCAAGGCATTTTTCAACTATATCGAACGAGAAGAACCGGCATACAAATGGGAACTGCATGACTCCTTTTCACATGATGGAGTCACTGCTTATCCGGTTGAATTGACATCTCAAACCTGGCAGGGACTTACATGGAAACACTGGCTGTACCTGATCGAACCAGATAATGTTCGCATCAACAGCAAGGTTTTATTGTTCGTGAGCGGAGGCAGCAACGGCTCCCGTCCCAATGAAAAACGACTCAAGCCAGCTTTTTTATTAGCAAAAGCAACCGGCGCCCGAATTGCGCTACTGACACAGGTTCCTAACCAGCCACTCTTTGATGGCAAAAAAGAAGATGATTTGATTACCGAAACCTGGTTACGCTATCTTAAAACCGGGGATGAAACATGGCCACTCCTATTCCCGATGGCCAAAAGCGCAGTGAAGGCAATGGATGCCATTCAGGAAATCGTCAGGGAAAAGCGAAATGTCGTCGTTGATGGTTTTGTTATCACCGGTGCGTCGAAACGAGGATGGACCAGCTGGTTGACACCAGTCGTGGATCAACGAATTATTGCAACCGCACCGATTGTGATTGACGTACTCAATTTCCGTAAACAGATGAAACACCAAATTGCGACATGGGGGAAATACAGCGAACAAATTATCGACTACACAAGTAAAGGGCTCATTGTAGAAGGGGAAGAAAATGCGCGGGAAAAGCAGTTGCGTTTAATGATGGATCCTTATACCTATCGCCAACAGATAATGATTCCCAAATTATTAATCAATGGCACCAATGATCCCTATTGGGTGGTCGATGCCATGCGCTTGTACTGGTCGGATCTTGTGGGCCCGAAATATATCCTGCAAGTTCCGAACGCCGGACATAATCTGGGAGGAGGAGTCGAATACGCGATCCAGACACTCGGTGCTTTTTTCATTCATGCCGCCACCGGCAAACAACTTCCCGCCTTGCAATGGGATAATTCCAGGGACTATGAATTAAAACTCACTTGCTCAAAGAAACCTGATCAGGTGCGAATATGGAGTGCTTACTCGGAGAATAAAGACTTCCGGAATTCTAAATGGTCTTCCAGCACTGTAAAACCAGGAAAGGCTGGGTATGTGACAAAAATAAAGAAACCTGTCAAAGGACATGTGGCTTATTATATGGAAGCCGCGTTTATGATCAATCAAATCCCTTATTCTTTATGCACTCTCACCACGGCAAAATAGCCTATTCCCCCCTCGGTTCCACATTTAAAGCATAGAGTTGCTTTTTCTAAATATTAGAAGAAGATCTCTTTTTCAATCTATGCGATTTCTTTTTGAATGTTAAGATAGCGTCTAGAGG
>NZ_CALEMX010000221.1 GCF_937910335.1 uncultured Gimesia sp.
ATTTCCGGGCTTAATGGCGATACCGCTAGATTTCATTTCCGGACACCCTGCTAGAAGATATCCCTGCGGTGAGAGTTCATTTCGACCGGCACTTGATTGGCTCAGATTATCAACTTTCCAGATGACTTTTCCGGAGTCGGCATTCACTGCGTATAAGTAAATGTTTTCATGTGGAAAAATTCCCGCTCCAAAATAAGCGATACCTTCATCAACCAGAATACTCGTTCTTACAGGCCAGCGCGAAACCATTTCACCCCGTGCAATAATCATTTCGTCATTGAGACCGGCTCGTAACTTCCAGAGTTCTTTTCCAGAAGCAGCATTCAAGCAGTAAACAAAGCCATCGTCAGAACCAAAGAGGATATTCGACTGATTGATTGTGGGAGCCAACCGAATGGGGCCTCCGGAAAAAAATTGCCAGATGACTTTTCCAGTTTTCAAATCGACACAACGTAGTTGATGATCGACTGATGAACCGTAATAGGCTCGCCCCTCTGAGATGGCGATATGGAAAGCATCATCAAAATCAACGCGTGCTTCGAGATCGTGTCCTTCCATCACTCGCTCACCAGGATCTGTCTGACTGGTTTGCGGTGGACGGGGTGCCGTATGTTTCCAGGATGATTTTAAAGGAATCTGGAACGAATCCGATGTGGCACCGGATCGGGCTTTATCGCCGAGATATGTGGTCCAGTCTTTTGCCTGGGTCTGTTGGCAGAGCAGGCAGGAAATGAAACAGAGAGTGAAAAACAGGGAGGCAACATGGGGAAGACGATGATTCACTTGTTGGTCCTTTTAATTGGTGCCGTAATAAAAAATCAAGCTGAATGTAGGAATGTTCTCAAGTCAACACATAGGGGGGCGTTTATGTCTCAAGTATACTCAGTTTGAGTAGGGAATCGCAAGTAGTTGCAGAAAAGGGATGCTTTGAATTGCAATGTTTCTGTCAGGGGTCTATTTTGGTGATCAGCGTTAGATGACTGAGAGCGTTATATTTAAAGTCTTTTCGGAGAAGATTTTGTATCAAATCAGGAATGAAAGCAAATTTCGAAGCCTGATCTCTGCTCTAAAATCAATAGAATGAAACGTTGCATTATTTGGAATGTTCGAGCCGTCAAGATGTAGAACAAGGGATGTCAGAATGAAAATGAGAGTGATACTATCTCTGGTGGGATTATGTTTTTTAACAGGTTGTCCTGATTCCAATAAATCTGGTTCTTCTGCTCCCGAAGAAAAAACGACTTCAGCTAGTAGTAAAGAGACTACTAAGGAGGCAAGTTCGAACGTAGCGGATACACCAGAGTCGGTTCAGGCTTTCAAAGATCTGGATGCCAAGATGGTTTTTTCGAAAGATGGCCGGGTTCTCATTCTGGATTTGAAAGGTACAACTGCGAAAGATGCAGATTTAGAACATTTGTCGGGTTTACCTTCTCTGGAGCGACTTACGATCTGGGGGCCGAATTTCACTGATGCGTGTGCAGACTCCATTAGTAAGCAGAAAAAACTATGGTATTTGAATATGGAAAGTACCGCTGTTGGAGATGCTGGAGTTCAAAAAATATCTGATTTAAAAGATTTGCAGGTGCTGTCACTGCGTGCCACAAATATTACAAACGACGCTTTGAAAGTGGTCGCTGCTTTCCCCAAGTTGAAAGATCTCGATTTGAGATTTAATAAAGAAATCAATGACGAGGGGATGCCATTGATCAAAGGGATGCAGAACCTAAAAGTGCTCAAGCTGCAGGCAACTCAGGTGACTGATGATGGTATGAAGTATGTCGCTGCGCTGCCAAACCTGCAGAGATTGAATACCTGGGGGCGAAATATTTCTGATAAAACTCTGGAACTGCTCAAAGATAAAAACTTGATATCATTGGAACTGGATGATACTGAAGTCTCAGACGAGGGAATGCAGCATCTAAAAGGCATGACTAACATGGAATCCCTGCATTTGCGTAGGGATTTTGTTGGTGACCCCGGCGTTAAGAATTTAGAAGGAATGAAAAAGCTGCAGACACTCCATTTGCGCGATACTGTCGTGACAGATGAAGGCATGAAATCTTTGTCTGGCTTGACGGAATTGACGTATCTCGATCTGGATGAGTCGATGATAGGAGACAAAGGGCTGGAACAGATCAAGAATTTAAAAAAGCTGAATCGCCTGGGGTTATGGGGTACGCAGACGACTGATGCAGGCTTGAAGGTGATTTCTGGATTGACGGATCTGAACCGCCTCAATCTGGAAGATACGCAAGTTACCGATGAGGGTCTGAGTGATTTGCTCCCGTTGAAAAAACTGGAGTATCTCAACTTAAGTAAAACAGAGATTAGCGATGGTGGGTTGCAGAAACTGGCTGCGTTAAAAAATCTTAAGGAACTTCAAGTCAGTTTTACTCAGGTCTCTGATGCAGGAGTCGAAAAATTCAAAGCGGCAGTACCGGGTTGTAAGGTAAAACGCTAAATGCAGGTCAGTGAGTTATGAATCAGAATGCAATCAATCGTTCACAAAGGGCTGCCCGGCAATTACTGGAAAGTTGGCAGCGTTCGGGGATTACGCATCTCAAGCGTGTGGTTCCAGGTCCAGAACTGGTAACACAAGACGATCCCGAAGCAGTGACACCTTCTGAAACAACAATTTTACCAGTGTCCAGAGATGAGCTGGCTGTGGCGAAGCAGGAAATGCTAACGCAACAAACAGTAGTACCATCAAAAGAAATTTCTACAGAGCCGGTTGATTCTCTAAAGGAAATGGATGTGCCGCGAACGACAAAGTCAAAATTGGTGAAAGCTGATCGTCAGGCGGAATTGGATATTATCGCAGATCAGGTTTCCCAGTGTGAAAAATGTTCTGAATTAGCTTCGACACGTACGCAGACTGTGTTTGGTGTGGGAAATCCCCAAGCAAAAATCATGTTTGTTGGAGAGGCGCCAGGCGCAGATGAAGATAAGCAGGGCGAGCCATTTGTTGGTCGAGCGGGCAAGTTACTCGATAAGATTATCGAAGCCTGTCAAATGAAGCGTAGTGAAATCTATATTGCAAATATTCTCAGGTGTCGGCCGCCGGGAAACAGAAATCCTTCTGATGAAGAGGCAGCTAACTGCCGAGGATTTCTGGATGCTCAGATTGAAATCGTTGGTCCAGATTATATAGTCTGCTGGGGATCAGTGGCGGCCAAGAATCTGCTGAATTCCGATTTACCGATTGGAAAAATGCGAGGCCAATTTTTTGACTATGGTCGCGCCCGTGTCCTGTGTACTTATCATCCTTCTTACTTATTGAGAAACCCGTCAGCAAAGAAGAATGT
>NZ_CALEMX010000222.1 GCF_937910335.1 uncultured Gimesia sp.
TACAGTTAGCACAGAGATGTCTCAAAACAACACGTTGAGAAAAATCAACGGGAAATCTGAGTCTAAACCCGGAGACCAGTATTCGAGCATACAATCAGACAAACCGTCAGAGTCTGATTCAAACCGGCTGATCTGCAGCTTGTTTCCAGCTAATAAATCAAAAAAGTCACTGATAACCATGATTTACTACGTCTCATACTCTTGACCTCAGAGAATAACAAGACATAATCTCAGCACGGGAATATCGTACTTTTTCTGCTAATACTTGTTTAGCGAATAACTTGGTGCGTATTCACTTGCGGGCGTAGCTCAGTGGTAGAGCACCACGTTGCCAACGTGGATGTCGAGGGTTCAAGTCCCTTCGCCCGCTCTTTTTTTTGCATATTAAGATATCAGGGACATAAGATTAGCCCCCACAATCTAAGAGAGGGGCTTTTCATGCTTCAAATAGTATTTCAAAGTAGCAGCATCGCAGTTGAGTAACTGCCACCTTCGGGTTTTGTGCAGAAAATTAGTAATGCCCCTACAGCTGTTTCCAAAACATAGATAAAGAAAAGGATTGGATCGTGTCTGACGAACTCGCCACAACTGATGCCACCGCTGATACAACTGAGTCTGCGGATAGCGAGTACAAGATGTCCGTGACCGCTAAAATTGACGAAGTTGGTCCTTGTAAAAAACATGTAACGGTCACTGTCCCCCGTGCTGATATCGATCATTTTTATTCAGAATCTCTTTCCGAATTAGGTGATCAGGCAACCGTTCCGGGTTTTCGAGTTGGCCATGTTCCCCGCAAGCTGGTGGAAAAACGCTTTCGGCAAGAACTTTCGGATCAGGTCAAACAGCGCGTACTCATGGAGAGTCTCGAGCTGATTGCTGAAGATAATGAACTCGACCCGATTAACGAGCCAACAATCGATATCGAAAGCCTCGAAATTCCAGAGCAGGGAGAATTCACATTCGAATTCGAAGTGGAAGTTCGACCTGACTTCAAAATCCCTGAGTATAAGGGATTGAAACTGGATCGCCCCGTGCGAACGATCGATGACAAAGACATCGATGAATACCTGAACCGTTTCCTCAGTCAATATGGTGAAATGACAGAACGGGATGGTGCAGCAGAACCTGAAGATTATCTTGAAATCTCCGCCAAATTTGAGCATGCTGGCAAACCACTCAGTGAAATCAATGAGCTTGTGGTACCACTGCGTCCGATCTTGCGTCTTCAAGATGCTGAGATTAGCGATTTCGGCGAGTTGATGGCGGGAAGCAAAGCGGGTGATACACGGGAAACAGAGCTTGAAATTTCCGAAGAAGCTGAGCAGATCGAGATGCGGGGAGAAAAGGTCAAAGCAAGCTTCAAAGTTGAGAGTGTAAAACATATTCAACTCCCGGAAATCGATAAAGAACTTCTGGAAAAAGTTGGGGCAGAGACTGAAGAAGCACTTCGAGAAGAAGTAAAAAGTATTCTTGATCGGCAGACCACTTACGAACAACGTCAAACGACGCGTACTCAGGTTCTGGAAAAAATCACAGAATCTGCAGACTGGGATCTGCCTGAATCATTAGTGACTAAACAGGTTGAAAACGCTTTACGACGTGAAATTCTTGAAATGCAACAGGCTGGATTTTCGCGAGAGGACATACAGTCCCGTGAAAACGTACTTCGTCAAAAAGCAATTTCTACAACGCGTCAGGCACTGAAAGAGCATTTTGTTCTCGATAAGATTGCGACTACAGAAAATCTGGTAGTAGAGCCTGCAGAAATTGACATGGAAATTTATTACATGGCAATGCAACAAGGCGAAAACCCACGTCGCGTTCGTGCTCGTCTGGTAAAATCAGGGATGCTTGAGAACCTGGAGGCACAGCTCCGCGAACGTAAAGCCGTTGACATTGTCCTGGATAAAGCGGAATACACAGAAGTAGAACCCGAACCACAGCAGGATAATCAGATTTCTGCTATCGCTCGCTCTGTTTGCTCCACTCTTACAATGACAACTGCGGAAGCTGAAGAGGAAGCAGAGGAATCATAATCCTCACCTTCTCAGTCATACAACTTTGAGACCATGAAAGCGGTACTGCGAAAGCGGTGCCGCTTTTTTATTGAGATCTAGATCACCGGCTCGTCACCGTTCAATCAGTTAACAGGCATTTTAATCGAAGCGTATTAATTTCATAGACGCAGAAGTAACAAACAAGTCTATGCGAATCTCGAATACCAGCTAAAATAACTAACACGAATTCGAGTATTCATTATTCAACTGCGATCGCTTCCGAAGGCTCTTTCTCCACACTGATGAGCCAGGCATCTTGATTTCTTTAAATTGGTTTTAACCCTAAAATGGATTCCCAGAACTCAATTGATCATCGGCATCCCGTTCAACATGTCATCTTACTGGGTGCGAGTAATCTGACACGCGACTTTCCATTGATTCTTCGCTTGCTGAAGAATACCTTTGATTCTCCGTGTGATATCTATACTGCAATGGGGCATGGACGATCCTATGGGAATTGGAGTCGTCTGCTCTATCGTGCGCTGCCGGGAATATCGAAATGTGAGATTTGGGACGCGCTACCTCGGAAAGAAACTGAGAGCCCACAACCATTGGCAATCATAACGGATATCGGAAATGACCTGGTTTATGGTCAATCCGCCGATGCCCTCTTTAGCTGGATTGAATCCTGCATCAAACAATTACAGGAAATCGATGCACGCATCACGATCACACTGTTACCGGAAGCAAGTATATCCAAACTCTCATCATTC
>NZ_CALEMX010000223.1 GCF_937910335.1 uncultured Gimesia sp.
AGCAAAGAAGAATGTCTGGGAGGATATGATATACCTGTTCCAAGATATGGGGATTGAACTGAAATCCCCATAATTACAGGTTGGGAGAGTTATGATTCGCTCTTGGCACCGTTGAGTTGGAGTACACTTTTTCTCAAGCTTTGTCTGCTCAAATGGGGTGGGTTAATGGTGGAAACGGTCGAATGAGAGTCTGCTGTTTTCGCTGATTCTGTGTTTGAAACCGGTTCTTCAGTCAATTCGATCGACTCCAGAGCCATGATGGTTCGGAAAAGATCGCGACAACTCAGTTTGCCCACGAGTCGCCCATTTTCGGTAACAGCCATGCAGCTGTTTCGGCGATCACGGAAAAAATGAATCAATTGCAGTGCATCGTTTTCAGGCGAGAGTGCATCAAGCTGTACATGCATAATGGAATCAATGGGAGCTTCCAGGTTTTGGTACATCAGTTTATGCTTGAGAATTTGATAATCGGGTACGACACCGAGCAATTTCATTTGCTGATCGGTGACATAGATTTCTGCAGACTCTGCCAGGATCATTTGCTCTGCCGCTTCCTGGAGGCTTGTTCCGGTCAGTACACTGACAGGATTGACCGTCATTAAATCGCGAACTCGTACCTGCATAGTTGACCCCTTGGCGGTTCCCTTTTTGAATTTGAATTGATTCAAACAAGGTTTACTATAAAGACGAATTAAAATCTTTTATCTAACGAAAAGATCAAAGAGCCGGCCCGCTCAAGCTTCAAGTTACCTCTTGGTAAAAGTAAAACTTTAATGAACTCTTTGCTCAAAGAATAAGTTGCAAAGCGACAACATGATGCAATTATTCAACAAATATTGGTGAATAATTTGTAATCGTGATCGAGTTAAGACTGATCATACAGGTTATAACGATTGCAATTTGAACTGCTGACAGGACGTGGAAAAGAAGTTGTGAAAGTCGTTTTTAACTGTGAGGGGAGGCCTGTTATTCGGCTGTTACTGACTCAGATTCCAGAAATGCAAGATGTCAGAGCTAACCTGAGAAACTACCTTGGGGCCGGTGGTCGCTTCGATGTGGCCCAATGGATGGTGGGATGATTGTGTCTTCCATCGTTCAGCGAGTGCCTCAATGCGGAAAGAGGGTATGAACCGATCATAATCTGCTACATGCAGGTGAATGGCTGAGGTGGGAACTTTGGTTGTCCAGTTTGCGATAACGAGAGGTCTGCTGAGTTGTTCCAGTCTGTCTAGATCTATCGGTTCATGTGCCACGCCGCGGCGAATGGCTTTTACAACCGTTCCTCCTTCTTCAAGAATGTGAAAGAGATCAACGGGGGGAGTAATCGCCATCACAAACTCGAGCTGTTCAATTAACAGAGCCGCTGTTAGAGTCATCCAGGCTCCATGGCTGATGCCCACGAGGCCGATTTGGCGTCCTTCTTTCTGTAGGGCGAGAATCAGGCTCCAGAGATCGAGAACTCCCTGACGTGCTACTGTTAATTGATGGTCTAAATTTCCGCCGGCAATCAATTGACCGGGACGGTAACCTTCTGGTGTTCGTCTGAAGTTAAAAGGGCTGTCCATCATGATGACATCGATGCCAGCAGGGGTTAATCGACGGGCGAGTCTGTTAAAACTTCTCACACCCATCTGTACAATGCCGTCAACGGCAACCACGGTATAGCATTTCTTTGAATCTGTTCCGCGGGCAGTAGTCGTAGATTTCCAATGACGGCCCTTTACCAGGTCATTTTCAGGAAAACCGGTCTGGATCGAACTGGGGAATTGAAAATCTTCGATTTGGGCAGAATCAAACGTCGATTGGGAAGCAGGGTTTAAATGTGATTGGTATTCCAACCGAGCCGCTTGCGGGGTGGGAGAGAAAAAAGTATTCAGGTCGCCACTATGAAGTTCTGATGATGTTTCTCCGGCATTGGATAGAATGAGTGGTCGTTTTTTGTAATAGAAATATCGGTGCAGGAGATAATAACCAAGAATTTCATCCAGGACCGTCGACCAAAGTCTACGCATCATGTGACTATCTCTGAAAATTGGGAGTGGCTTATTCTGATTTCGATTTCAGGGTTACTTCCAGACTAGACTCGATATCAGCCTGCGTGAATTGCTGGCTCGGATCAGCAAATGAAAACTTCTTGATGAGCTTTCCTGCTCGATCATAAATTCGATAATGTGGTAAAGCCCCATCATCAATTCCAAAAGTATCCATTGTGTCCTGATTATTTTCTGCAGTTGCCAAGATGTTGATAAACTGTGCCTCTTTGGATTCCAGAAATTGTAATACCGATTTTTGCGTTTCTGGGTCTGATTCATCCATGCTGACAGAAATGACTGTCAGACCCTGGTCCGCAAATTTCTTTTTCCATTCCACCGTATGGTGAAAATTCTTTACGCAGGGAATGCACCATGTGGCCCAGAAATCAACCAGAATGACTTTTCCCTTTTGTTTTTCTATCATTTCTTTAAAACCATGAACGTCAGTCAAAGTGAGCGTGATCTCTACGGTTTTACCTGGTTTGATTTCAGGGGAATTGGCTTGTGCTGACTGACTCGGGTTCTCAGATGTGATGCTGGGAGACTGCGAACTCTCCTGCGATGAACATCCGACAGTCAGAATAATCAGGAGGCATGCTATGGAAAGGAAAAGTTGACTTCTGAAGATGATGGAATGGTTTGGCTGAAATGAACTCATTTTCGTCCCTGAACTTTTGAAGTAAAACTGAAACACCTGTTCGAATTTTATACAAATATACGAAATGAACATAGTGTGAAGTATGTGATCTTAAGTAAGATTAGTATTAGACTCAATATCTTAAAATGATTTCTATCAGCATCTGGCAATTAATCAGGATTAAAACATGCTCACGCAAAAGCGGATCATCCGGAGAAGATTCAACCTCATGAGAGCGGTGCAACTGCTGCTATTGCTGAACGGAACGATCAATTTCGTGCAGGCCGGGGATACTGAATTCTCACTGAAAATCGAAGGGTTGGCGGACGCCTTCATTGAAGAGGTTTCTCAGGGTGATTATCGGATTATGATTGCGGGAGCACCTCTGGAGCGTATCACAGGAGCAGAGTTTTCTGCATTGCGTGAGCTTGAAATCAAATTGCAGGATAAAAAAAATACGAAGGCTCAGACCGAGCGTAAGCTGAACGCATTATTAATCGCCATGGCGCGGATCGCTGACAAAACGACGTTGATGTATTTGCATGAACTTTTTGAATCCTATCCGGAGCGTCGGAATGACGTTGCAGAGGCGATTAGCTGGTACGCTAAGGAAAACCAGCGCCGCGACCCCGACTGGAGAATACTGGTTCGGTCTCTCAATGTCGTGCAGGGAGAGCAGGCGAAAGTAGTGATGAGGTCATTGGCCAGATTTCGTCGGCGTTCCAACAAGGCACAGTGGGTTCGTCAGGTCATTTTAGTGGGATTGGAACAGGATCCTGAAGGGCAACAAATTGCAGTGAAACTGTTAGAACACTGGACCGGACTGAATTTGAATCAGAGTGAGCAAGAACAGAAATCCCCACTCCTGGTCTGGCAAAAATGGTTTGCGGAAAAATACCCGGATGAGATCGCTGCTGTCCTGCCAGTCGAAGCTCCTGACAGCCGTTGGAAATATCAGGAGATAAAGAGTGAATTGCGAAAACCAGCTAAGCAGGAGTTGAACTTAAAGTTGGGTGAACAATCCTTTGTGAAAGCATCATGTGTCAAGTGTCACCGTTTCGGGAAAATTGGGGAAAAGGTTGGACCGGATCTCACACATGTCAGCCGCAGATTACAGCAAAAGGAAGTCTTAATGGCTACGATTTTTCCCTCACACTTTGTCGCGGAAGAATATCCCACCGTTATGATTCTAACGGATGCCGGTAAAGTGTTTACCGGGATGATGGGGGCGGCAGGTCCGGATCAGATCCTGCTTTTGACAGGTGAAGGAAAGAAACAGCTCATAAATAAAAATGAAGTCGATGAGATTAGTCCGGTAAAAAAATCATCTATGCCGGATGGGTTATTGAATTTATTATCCAAAGAAGAAGTGATTGAGTTGTTCAGGTATCTGGCCATGTTACCTGAGGGTGCTACAGCAAGATATCGGCATACAACTCCATAAAACAGTTATCTAGTTAGTGGGTGTCCCGAAAGTGAGTACGCGCGGAATTTTACGCGGTAAAGCGG
>NZ_CALEMX010000224.1 GCF_937910335.1 uncultured Gimesia sp.
TGGCGCAAATCGCATGCCAAAGCGAAGGAAGTCATCTGGGAAATGCGGGTTTGAAAGACGAAACGCCTTTCGGCCTGCGATCGCCGTTGATTATTCGAGCGACGTCAACCAACCTGCCAAGGTGTGGGTGGCCTGGGATCAATACAAGCAGAAACGATACAACGTCGTCGGGCGAAGCGTCTCACGGGAACTCGGTCCGATTGAATCGATCTCACCCGATGAAATGCATGCTTTACAACCTACAATTCTTTCAACAAAGCAGGGCCTGTTCGTCGCCTGGTTGCAAAAGCAGGATGTGATTGGCGGCCCGGGCGTGATCAGTCAGTGGCATACGCTGCACGTCGCAAAACGGGATCCGCAAGGCTGGAACCAGATCACAGACGCCGAGGGCAACAATGTCGCGGCAGAATTAACTCAAGGTTTAGTAGCACAGATTGATCCCAAGCCGGTCGCCACCAGCGGCTATCTGGGCCGACGGACCACGCCGATGTTACTCGCCGAGGGTGAAAATTTCTGGTTAATGTGGGAACGGAAATCCGATCATCGCGGCTCGACGGCCAAACCACGCGGAGATCTGGTAGGCCGGCGAATTCAACAGAACATACTGCAGCCGCCGACTGTGCTGTTGCAGGGAAAAGTTGAATACCATCTGGCACACCCCGAACAGGCAACAGACGGTAAGTTTGCTCTGTTAGCTTCGAATGTCTTCGGCGGCGGGCGACGCGTCTATCATCGTCTCGTCGGAGATCTCAGTCAGCAGACTCCATTCAAGCAGGAGCAATGGACAGGTTGGCAGCCGACCGAACTTCCGATTCAGGAAGAAGTGAAACCGCGACGAGAAATTCATGTGGGCGACAAAACATTCAAGCTCTTCTGGGCGGACATGCATTGTCACAATAATCTCTCATCAGATGCAGAGGGAGAACCCGATGAACTCAATCACTATGCCCGTGATAAAGCCGCCCTGGATGTCGTCGTGTTTACGAATAACGATTTTTATATCGTGCCGCTGACACAATACGAATATGAACTGGGGAACTTCTTCGCCAACGCGTTTACGGAACAGAAAAAGTTCCTTTCGCTGCCCGGTTACGAATGGACGTCCCGCATCCCCGGCGTCAGCACCGCGAAAGACTCCGATCCCGGCAACTGGACGCATCCTTACAAAAATCGTTCGTTCCCTAATCACCGCAGCGTTGTTTATCCGCCCGCAGGCGGTCCCGTGATTCGGTTTGTAGAAGTCGAAAATGATATCGCTCGCTTGAATTACGAAGTCCAGAAAACGGGCGGCATCACATTAACCCAGCACCCCGCCTTCAAACCATCGGGGCATGAGGTGGAAGTCGGCATGGAATTGACGTCCGGCTGGAGCAATTACATTCAGAGCGTGCCCCAGCTGTTTCACGGCATCCTCAATCGCGGCGGCAACATGGCGTTCGTCGCGTGTGGCGATTCCCATCGTCGCGCACCCGGTTTGAGTGGCGCCCTGACAGGCATCTACGCCGAAGAGCTAACTGCGGAAGCCATTTTCGACGCCTTGAAAAAACGCCGTTGCTTTGCCACGAACGGTTCACAGTTCTTTATCGACGCCCGCGCCAATGACGCCTTGATGGGCGAAGAAATCGATTCACAAGACGGCACTGTCAATTTGTCGTTAAAGGCAATCGGAACACGACCCATCGTTTCAGCTGCGTTAATTCACAACGGCAAAGAGATCAAAACAGTCAAAGGCAGCGAAACCAAAGAGTTCAAAGTCACTCATCGCCTGAAAAACTTACCCGCAGGCAGACACTGGTTCTACTGGCGAATCGTGCAATCAAAAGACGCCCCCGTTCTCCCCGGAAACCTGATGGCAGCCCACGGCCACCTCGCCTGGTCCACGCCACATTATGTGAATGTCACTGGTAAGTAGAGTGAGTTAAGGCAGCGTAACGGAGTTGATCCTTTATTTCTCTTCTTCCAAATGTTTCGGGAAGATACCTGCCAAAAAATGGCCATTCTGGATGATAACCCAGACACCAGAAAAAATAGAACCGCCTGCAATGATAATCAAAAACCTCTTCATTCTTTGTATCAACTTCAAAGCTCACGACGAAAGGTAAAGGTGCCCAAGGATCAGAAATTTGTTCCCATCTAGTACTCTTGTCAACACTTTTTCGATCTACGAAAACAGTAACACTTTCTGGTAATCCTTCCCGCTCAAGTTGGACATAATCTCGATGGACCTGTTTGGTTCCCCAAAAGATGGTCAGCAGCCAGAAGACAGCCAAAGTCCCACCAAGAGCGAGATAAAGACGTCGCCGTTTATATTTCTTGCCCTCTTTCTGGGAATTCATGAAATTCGACCTCATCTCTCAGTTCAATGAAAACGAACGATTCAGAACTTACGGTCTTCTCTATCAGGTCTTCAGCTATTATAGCATGGCAGCCGCAGCAATACCTCATGCAAAATTGCTATCATCACAGCAAATCCAATCTGTTATACTCTATCAAACATAATTTTCCATAATGATATAAGAGAATCGGGTGCCACTGTCGGCTGGTCCGACAGTGCTGACAGTAAATGCGTCCTTTAACAAAATCAGCATAAAAAATGAAACATTCCATTCCCCTTTATATCTTTTGTTTTCTACTACTTCTGATGGTCTCAGGAACTCATCACTTACAGGCACAGGTACAGTTCCCCAAAAACTCGAAACCAAAAGGCGCACCGATCAAAACGTCGGTCTCGGTCACACTGTTGACCGAAACCACCAGCTCGGCGTTGTATGCTCAACAATGGGGGCGGATCTTTCGGGATCTGAAAATCTCCGTGCGAACGCGGCGATCTGTCCTGGACGATAAACCCAGCGTCGAGCAGAATGTAAGAGGCACGTTTCGGGAAGTCCGCCTGGTGGGTGTCCTGGACCGAAATGGAGAGATTCATTTCCCCGGTCATCGATTCGCACGCCGGGATCTGGGGAAACTCAAAGAGTGGCTGAACGAACTCAAAACCTATGGTGCCCAGGGATCGCCCGAAAGCAAACCGGTCTGGGGTCTCTCAGAAAAACAGTTTAAAACGGTGTTTGAAGCACTGGCTGAGCCAGCGCCCGCGAATGTACAAGGGCTGACGCTCAAAGCAGCTATCACGAAACTGGACTTACCGCAGACACTGTCCGTAAGATTTGATGTCGATGCCGAAAAACGACTCGCTTCAGATTCTCAAATGACAGTCAAACCTGATCTGAAAAAGCTGGCGAAAGGTACCGTACTGGCAATTGCGTTGAAACAGTATGGCCTGGCCTTTCATCCTTCACGAACGCCGTCCGGCTCGCTGGAACTGGCTGTCTCTCCCTGGGAATCGAAAACCGCTCCGTGGCCCATCGGCTGGGACCTGAAAAACTCGCGCCAGAAAACAGCGCCACGCTACTTTCAATTGATTCCCGTCGAATTAACCAACGTTCCCTTAAGAGACGTATTACTGGCAGCGTCGAAGGCTTCCGGGATTCCGATGATTACAGACGAGTACGAAATTAAAAAGAAGAACGTCGATCTGGACAAAATCATGGTCACCATTCCCAACAAGCGAACCACTTGGGGAATTCTGATCGGTAACGCCATCGGACGAGACGGACTAACGCGTAAGCTGGTAATCGATGAACGCGGGCAGCCCTTTATCTGGATCACTGTCTTCAAGCCGCGTCTCAGTCCCGTTACGCGATAGTAATCATCAAGGCGCGGGCGGCGGAATGGGGGGGGCCAATGGTTGTGAAGAGACACCCGGTGTCGGCGGCGCGCCCGGCGGGGGAGGAATGAATTCCACACCAGACGGGTTTCGTTTTCGATAAGGCTTTAGCTTCATTTGAGGACCGACTTGCATGCTTCCGTTGGGAATGACCGTCGGTTGGATGTTTCCCTCTATCGCGCTGACATTCATCACGTTTTCATTGGGAACCTGATACGGCTGATCGCCGCCCCATAGATCAGGACGTTCATATCGGACATCTTTTCCGGGAGTCACACCGTATTGCCAGTGGAAAAACGCAACCTGACGTGCCCTATACGGGAAATGATCATGCTTTTCGAAGAAGAGGGCCGGCGCTCTGAGTGTGTTGTAATCAAACCACATGCTGCTCAGTGAGAAATGTTCTCGAAACACCATACAGCCCTGCTGACTGAGCGTTGCGGCGCAGAACAGTAACAGTAAAATTCGATGCTGATTGAAAATCCGTTTTCGGTGCATGAGCAGAACCTGCAAGAGTCGTTGATAACATCCATTTCCGGATCAAACAGAAAAGCTGACAATGATTGCGCAGCTTCTCTGATCGGATCTCTACTTTCATCGTCGAGAGAAAAGGCTGGGATTGAATCATTTCTCACTGAATGGAATCAGGCTTGGGAATTGATTCCGGTTTCGTAAAACAGGTAGAATAGGAAGAGTTTTCATCGCCACATTTGCGCAAAGATTTTCCCCAGCGCGGGCAATTGATAGTGTGCATTCAGACCACTGGGATTGGGCAGCACCCAGACCTCAGCCTCACCAAGCGTACGTTCTTGCAGGCCGAGCATAGCCTGTTTTTCCTGAAACGCACTTCGATAGGAGGTGATTCCCAGAAAAACCACTTTTTGTGGCCGGAACTTCAGCACCTTTCGCTTCAAAATTTCAGCACCCTCATAGAGTTCTGCTTTCGACAAATCGTCAGCCCGCTTGGACGCGCGGCTTACAATATTCGTCAACCCACCTCCCTGTTTGAGCAGCAGATGATCTTCGAAGGGGGAATATAACCGTTTGGTAATACCGGCGAGAGACAGGGCAGGCCAGAATCGGTTTCCCGGACGCGCGAAATGATGCCCCACCGCCGCCGAATACAAACCGGGATTCGTGCCTACGAACAGCGCCTTCAATCCGGTTTTGATTAAATCGGGTAACAGCTTGTCCGTCGCTTGCGCAACTTCGATTGCAGTCGGCTTCCAGATTTCTTCCACGACGCACAATCTCCAGTTTGCGGCTGCGCTTCTCAATCGATAAATCCATCAGCGCGAAGGGCATCCATGGCACGCTCGAAGGCTTTGACTGTAAAATTGATATCCTCGTCGGTGTGAGCAGCCGTCGTCATGGCGCCCCAGCCAAACCAGTCAACACCATTCAGTAACAGTGCACAACGAAACGCATGACCCAACCGGGCATCATGCTTGCGGTCCAAACGATCAAAATCATTTTGATAAGGCACGAACGAATCATCAGTCGGTCGCGGCCCCTCGTATCCGGGGAAGACTTTGATTATGGAAAACTGGCCATAGACGACCCAATCCACATTTTTACGCGTGAGAACTTCATTCAAACCCTGACGCAGTTTCGCACCACTTTCATTCGCTTTTCGACAAGGCGCTCCAGTGGCAACCTGCTTCAATACGGAAATTCCCGCTGCCGCCGAAAGGGGGTTCGCGTTGTAAGTGCCGGGATGTTTCATCTTCTGACCAAACGGGTTATCAAAGGCAATCGCCTGCATCAGATCGGCGCGACCCGCCAGGCAGCCGCCCGGCAATCCACCCGCGACAATTTTTGCCAGCGATGTCAAATCTGGCACAATGCCACAGACTTCCTGCATACCGCCCGGAGCAACGCGAAAACCGCTGATGACTTCATCCATAATCAGCAGTACGCCCTTGTCGGCGGTCAACTTTCTTAGTCCCTGCAGGAACCCTTCATTTAAAGGCACCACACCCCAGCGACTACCCGTCGCTTCGACAATAATACAGGCAGGGTCATGCGCGTCGATCGCCCGTTCCACCAGTTCCAGATCGTTAGGGCGAATGATAATCAATTCATCAGAAACACCTTCGGTTACGCCGGGCATGGCGTAGGTTTCGTCATCGTGCGGAGGTTCTGCCGCCTGTGCCAGCAGATCGTGCCAGCCATGAAAGTGACCTGCGAACTTCATGACCTTCGTTTTACCGGTGGCAATGCGGGCTACACGCAACGCCATCATCGTCGCTTCGGTGCCACTGCTGGTGAAACGTAACATCTCACAGGAAGGTACCAGTTGACGAACGAGTTCGCCCCACTCCAGTTCCAGTTCATGACAGGCACCGAAATGTGTGCCTTTCGCAACCTGATCTTGAACCGCTTTGACCATTTCGGGATGACTGTGACCCAGAATCAGCGCACCGTGGCCGCTCCAGTAATCAATAATATCATTGCCATCCACGTCATATTTATGACCACCCAATGCATGGTCGACGTAAATCGGAAACGGCTTCATATACCGGCCATCGTGTGTCACCCCGCTGGGAAACAGGCTGCACGCACGCTGATACATTTGCGAAGAAGTCGGGAACTTTGCGAAAAAGTCGGCTTCAATCTGTTGTCCCACTGCCTGGCTCATAGTGTTTTACTCACAAATAGATGTAAGGAATCGTTCTGATGTATCATCAGATGTTGTTGCTGCCCATTGGATTCATTTTAGAAAGCAAAATGAAACTGACTACTGTAATTTATATCGGAACGTGGACCAAATATCAAAGAGTTCGGAGCTGGAACAATCTTAATACTCGTTCGATGCCTCAGTCTGCCCTTCAATGCCGGAAAAAGAACTTTCCGCCACTTGACGCACAAGCCGTTCCTCGGCTTCCTGTTTCAGTTTGGCAATCGCGTCAGCCAATGGCATTGGACCCAGATCACCGTCGATTCGATCGCGCACGGCAACCGCAGTCTGCTCGGCTTCTTTCGGACCAACAATGAACATATACGGAATCAATTCCAGTTGGGCATCGCGGATCTTCGCGTTGACTTTCGAACTCCGTGTATCAACTGAAATCCGGAAACCGTTCTTTCGCAGTTCGGCAGCCACTTCGTTCGCGTAATCGAGCGTTTTATCACTGACGGGCAGCACACGGATTTGCTCCGGTGCCAACCACAGTGGAAACGCGCCCGCGAAATGTTCGATCAACATACCGGTGAAACGTTCCATCGAGCCAAATGGGGCACGGTGAATCATCACCGGGCGGTGTGGCTGATTGTCGGAGCCAGTATATTCAAGTTTGAAGCGTTCGGGCAGGTTGTAATCCAGTTGCACGGTTCCCAATTGCCATTCACGGCCAATACAATCCGAAACCATAAAGTCAGCCTTAGGTCCGTAGAACGCGGCTTCCCCTTCACATTCGCTGAAGGGCATGCCAGAATCCGAGAGCACTTTTCGCAAGCTGTTTTCCGCTCGTTCCCAGTTTTCTTCACTGCCGACATATTTATCACTGCCGGGCTCGCGGAGAGAAAGTTGCACGCGGAAATTATCCAGACCCACCGCAGCCAGAATGAATTTTACCAGATCCAATGTGATACGGAATTCCTCTTCCACCTGCTCGGGAGTGCAGAAAATGTGTGCATCATCCTGAGTCAAACCGCGCACACGCAGCATGCCGTTCAATTCCCCGGTTTGTTCATGACGATAAACGGTTCCAAATTCCGCCAGCCGCACAGGCAAATCCCGATAGCTGCGCGGCATCGCTTTATACATCTCTGCATGATGCGGACAGTTCATCGGCTTCAGTAAATAACGTTCGTTTTTATGTTCCCAGGCTTTCAGGATTTCAATTTTTTCTTCCCGGCTCGCACCCGGTGGAAATTCAAAATCGCAGTTCATGACCCGTGATGACTTGAAGAAGATCTCCTCATCCTCAGCCGACAGACTCTCTTCCTCCAGCTTTCGAACCCAGAAATCAACCAGTTGCCCTGCATCATGGCTGAACAGTGGCGCAAATTGCGAATCGCGATAATAGGGGAAGTGGCCACTGGTTTCATACAGCTCCACGCGTCCGATATGGGGTGAATAAACGGGCTGATAGCCGAGCCGTGTCAGTTCGACCTTGATGAAGTCTTCAAGTACCGCGCGGATGGTGGCCCCTTTCGGCAGCCAGAGACAGAGCCCCTGTCCCACTTCCGGATTGATCTGAAACAGCCCCAGTTTTTTCCCCAGCACACGATGATCGCGGCGCTTGGCTTCCTCAATCTGTTCCAGATATTTTTTCAAATCCTTTTTACTGAAGAAGGCAGTTCCATACAGACGCTGAAGTGGTTTACTACCGGTGTCTCCCTTCCAGTAGGAACCGGCAATCGAGAGTAGTTTGAACGCTTTGACTTTTCCCGCATTCGGAATATGAGGACCACGACAGAGATCGACAAATTCGCCCTGACGATAAAAGCTCAGCTGCCCATGGTCGGCCAGACCTGTTTCGATATGCTCGGCTTTCGAATGCTGATCCATTTCATTCACAAACGAAACCGCTTCGGACCGGTCGAGAGAGAACCGTTCGAAGGGTTCTTCTTCTTTGATGATCTTTTTCATTTCCTCTTCGATTTTGGGGAAATCATCTTCGCTGATGGTATGTTCGAGTCCAAAATCGTAATAGAAGCCATGCGGCAGCGTCGGGCCAAACGCCAGTTGAATGCCCGGCCAGAGACGCATTACCGCCCGCGCCATAATATGGGCACATGAGTGGCGCATCACGCCAAGCGCTTCGGCATCGCGGTCGGTCAGCAGGCGGAGTGAGAGTTCGGACGAGCCCGAAATTTCTTTCATCGGGCGGAACGCATCACATACGGTTCCATCCACTTCTGCGGCGACCACCGCATTGGCCAGCCGCTCACCGATTGATTGGGCTACATCGATTGCAGTGCTGTTTTCGGAGTATTCCTTGACGGTTCCATCGGGGAGTTTGACTTGAATCATCTGAGTATCTGAACTTCATCTAAAGTCGGAACCACCACAGTCGCCGTTACAAAGGGCTCACCGCTCGGGCAGTTCGAAGGAGGTAGCGTCTTTATATTCGACAAGATATGTCTGCGTCAATGTTCGCTCGAAAGCGGGATATTCGCAGGAAACCATTCAAATTGGTATGATCGGTCAGACAGGACCAGAGATTCCAGCATTCGGCTGTTTTTTTGACAGATTTCAGTCTGGAACTTGACGATATACCAAACGATACGTAACCTTTTTAAACCTCAGGACGATTAGCTCAGTTGGTTAGAGCGCCACGTTGACATCGTGGAGGTCACCGGTTCGAATCCAGTATCGTCCACTTCTAAGCCCTGTCTCAGTAACGAGATAGGGCTTTTTGATTGGCTGGGGTTGAGGAGACAGAAAAGAACAGCCGGATGAAGCGACAACTGAAAACACGTATCTTTCTTGCTACGTAGAGAGGTCACTCAACTTTAAGGTACAGCTCGGGCTGTGAATTGCTTCGATTGTGGTTAAATAATTTTAAAGTGTTGTCGTTCGTTGTTTTCGATTTCGCTACATCATTTTGTTCATCTGTCAGAACACAAGAAAAATGATGGATGTTCTTAAGGACCATCTTTTTGGGTTTCGAAAGTGTTGTAATCGATTTATTTTTATATATGCTACGTTTGACAACTCAGCCCAAATCTTGACAACAACCCAATTGTTATCAGTTACGAATTTGATGATTCTGGGGTTCTTCTTCAGTGTCTAAGTGGACCAATTCAAACACTTTTTTGGCTAACGAAATTTCCTCGACCACCTCATCTTGCTCCACAGGGGTCTCGAGTATGATGGGAATCGAGTTATCTATCCAATGAGCAACTCGCTGATATGCTAGAATACTCTCGTAATTCAGTCGTTCATGTTGACTTTGAGAGTTGACATAACTCATATGAACCTGTCGCAGACGGCCATGGAACTCTCGTAGCATAGTTTCTGCTTCTAGCATTGTCGGATCAATCTGCCGGGCGTGGCCAATATCAAAACAAAAAGTTGCTTCTGGCAACTGGTCGAAAAACGGCTTTAGTTGTGCGGCTGTACGACCAGTAGCTTTTCGTTTGTCCATATTCTCGATGCAGACGGCTCTACCTAATGTTTTCCATAATTCAAAATTTTCAATGGCATCAGGGTGCACAATAATTGCCCATCCAAGATCAGCTACTTTTTTTAATTTGGAAACAATCGCCTCTTCAGATAGCTTTTCTCGCTTACTTGGGGCATGGAATGCAATATATTCAAATATACTTAACTCATTCTGAAGCTTATCAATTAATCTCAAAAGGGGGACAAGTTCCTGTTCACGCAGTGCTGAGAGTTCAATCGCGTTTGTTTTTGTGTGCGTAGCTATGTCAATTCCTCGACGCACATCATTCAGTGCAACACTACCTGTCGAAAATCCAATTTTCATATTAGAACACTCCATATTCACAAGTAAACTCCCTCAAAGGAGACTCTTCTTTAAAACATATATTCTGTAATACAATTTGCAGTTGATGGCTGATTTCCCGGCACGCCAAAAAAATTTCATCCTGATAAACGGTTTCCTGATTCAGTTCTTCTAAATGTTGACGCAGGGACTCATCGTTCATGGTTGCAAGAAACTTCTCGTAAATATCAAGAATTTTCAGGCAATCTTCATCACGTCCCATATTTTGTAGTGTCCACACAATAATATTCAGCGGGGTCGAATGTACATAGTTCAACAAGTGCTCTTGCAGCTTTAGTATATAGCCCTCAGGGGCGACATCATGATTCAGTGATTCATTTTTAAAGCAGCTGAAAACAGTGAGCATACCAGCCACAAATAGTAGCTTACGTGACGTTCTCAACTTAATATTCCTGAGCGCCCATTTTCTGCCTGCCTGTTCCCAATCCTTATAGGCAAAGTCTACACACATCGTTCTCCAAAAGCGAACAATGTCATTCAGTAGAAATCTGGGAATGCGAGATTCTTCATTTGCCTGTGGATGAAAATTTGAATCCCCCTTGAGATAGCGATATAAGATTTGTCTAACGGTACGTTCGCAAGGCCCATCGCCACCTGCTTCCAGACCTCGCAACGATGTTGCTTCCAGCAGCAGTAATATTCGCTGTGTCATGTTACGATTTGTATCATCCTGACCTCCGATATGATGGACAATCTCATGGCTGAAAGCCATGTTCCCAAAGATGCCTTCACCTCCAGGAGGATTTAGTCGCTTTCCTTTGAACTCCAATTCATCAAGAGTTAGACCAATTTCCCTGGCGTTACTTCTGTGGTCGATATTTGCCTGTCCGTCAATAAGCAAAGTCCAGTCCACATCACTACCAGTCGTCCATTCTTGACGAGCGAGAGAACCAAATACAACAATGTCTACATCTTCTGATGGGAATTTTCGCAGTTTCTCAAAAAGAAATAGCTGAGCTTCAATAGCATCTCTTCGTGCAGTAATAATGTTTTTCCATCGTCCAACACTATTTTTATCGAGTTGATCAATATAATCTTTACTCGGGATTATGGTATTATCAGGCACAATTGAATCCTGTTACGTAAACATAGTTATCATTAAAAACAAAAAGTTCTTACTCTGATAATAATAGTCTGGTTACCTGTTGCAAAAAATATTGTGATCTTGGATGGTAGCCGATGTTGGTGATTTATTCTGCATTCTTACAACTACTACGAAATAAGAATTTCAAATCAATTAGAGGATATGAGTACAATAACTTCTTTCCTACAATTATCTCTCCAATCATAATAACATCCTCATGCTCAAGACTAAGTTATCTATTGAGAAATACAGATTCACCTTAAATCTATCAATTATTTATATTCCGAAAAGTATAAAACAATTGAAAAGAGCTTATATCAAATATGTTAGAACGTTGACATCGAGGAAGTCACCGTTCGGATCCAGTGTAGTCCGCTTTTAAGCCCTTTTTCAGTAATGAAATAGGGGTTTTTGTTATACCTGATTTCAGTTTCGGAAAAATTTGACCTTGAGAGACTGAAAAGAACAACCTGCTGGAGAGGGTTACCATGACGATTTCCGTTCAGTGTGACGAATGTTTCCAAAGCTACAAAGTGCGCGATGATCGAGCCGGCCAGACGCTCAAATGCAAATCGTGTGGCGCCAAAATACGAGTCCCTGCCGCGGATGACGAAATCGAAGATCTCAACGAAGACTACGAACCACCCGGCGCCACCACGCGAAAAAAAAAGAAACCCGCTCCCGCCAAAAAGAAAAAGAAGACCAAAAAGTCAATCAGCATCAGTCCCGGAAAGGTCGTGAAAAGAACTTTTGGCGTCCTTTCATTGGTAATCGGTGGATTGATGGTAGCGGGGGCTATTTATATGTTGTTTGCCGGAGAGGCACCCGATGGCAAAAAAGCCAGACCTGTCTACGCGTTTCTTGTGGCATCCGGTTTTCTGGGAGTCGGTAAAAAGTGGCTGACTGAGGATTGACGACATCTGTTAAACCTGATTTCTGATCGAGCAATCGCAGGAAATTGTCAGACGATGATTTTCTTATAATATTCATCTGCAGCTTGTTCTATAACAGAGAAGTCCAATTCCGGGACAACGGACTCTCGAAACAGGTTCGCCATTTCAACCGATAGGGTAAAATCAAAGCGGCCGATCATTTCCTGACCTTCATCGTCCCATGTCTCATAGAATCGCAAATACCAAGATGTATCCGGCGGTGCGATTCCTACATGAACATACTCATCACCCTGCATTGTACACATAAGAGCATGAGGTGTATTGATCAAGGAAAAAAATCTCTAACACCCGATAATCATTTTAGATGACCTACTGATTTTGCCGTCTTCATCCCACGCTTCAAGGGACCAGTCGTTGATAATATAGTGTTCTCTGTCTTTGGCGTTGGTGGGAGTCAATCGTTTCAAGTCATTCGAAGGAATCACTTGTTGAACGTACTTGCTTCGATTCTTCAGGTTATGAATGAGCTGATATTTTTTACCTTGTTTCCAAAGCTCAATCGAATACACGATATCACTTCTGGGGACCCATCTATTTAACAGCTCACCTTTCAGTTGATTTGTCTCAGATTGATGCGTTGCACATTTACTCGCATCTGCTCTTGTTACCTCAGGAGTCCCATCTTTTAATTCGAGTGTCCCTGCATCGTTATCAAGACTGAAAATGAATCCGAGACTCGCAACAACGAAAAAACAAAACGAGACATTTTTAAATTCACGATTGTGTTTCTTAGAATTCAGGTTCGTCATGGTTTTTCACTCCCGATGAGTATAAATTGAAGGCACCACTACAGGCTAAGCCGAGTGAGACGAAATAGCAAGCAAAATTGAGATCGCTTTATGGTCGCCCACCATTTCGAAATTCACTCATGTCCCATCTCGCTCAACTATTTCTTCGCATCCTTCAAATACACGGTCTTCTCGCCACCCCATTGATCAATATAAATCGGCGCGTTGTGAGGTTTGCCTTTTTCTCCGCCGCTTAAGGCCAGGGATGTCGTATGTGCCTGCATGAACTTTTCGAATTCTTTATCAGTGCGATAAAACGTGGACTGCTCCGGTTTCTTGATCAAAGCCGCTTGTCGCATGTGAAAATGTAACTGGATCAAATTATCGCCGAACATCTCCAGTCGTTTTTGTTGCGGGATCGTTTCAGTTTTTGCTTTTGCTTGCAGATAGAGTTGTTCGATCTGTGCGAACACAGGCACATACATCCGGCGGATTTTGTCGGCGTTGATTTCATACTGATCACCCCGATAGCCCAGTGGTTCCTGCAGCTTGTATGCTTTCATTCTTTCATCCAGCAGATCATAAACCTGTTCCATTGCCGGCCAGCCCGGACCATAAGCGCGACGCAGCCATTCCTGTATCAGTGCATCTACGTCAATATCGGCGTTCCACATTTGCTCGCTCAAAACATAATTCGTCAGCGCACCATAACCCCATCCACTCTGTCCTACCATGATCGCACCCCGGACCTTCTGGCGTTTGAGAGTCGGAAGTTCCAGTTTGAGTATTTCACGCGCAGGGGGCAGGGGGGCCCCGTTATACGAACGCATCCAGGTTGAGTAATTGTGATAGACAAAATTGTTGGTAATCGCCGTCCAGCCTTTGACCACATCAACAAATTCGCGCTGATAGGTGGGCTTATAGAGGCCATAGCCGTAATAGTTGAGAGGCGCCCAGACCAGCGATAAATTCTCTGAGATCGGCATCGGCTCTTTCGGCGGGTACATGTAATTGTAATACACCAGCGCGCCCACCAGCCGATCCGGGTGCGCTTTGTGAACTTTTTGAGCGACCTGATGATAGAATTGCAATAACAGCCGCGTATTCGACCTCTTCCCATGCGGATCGTCGGTCACAAGTTGACTGCACTTTTCACAACTGCAAAACGCACCGCCATCGGAAGCGGAAATCGAAGCCGACTTTTGCCACGACCGTTTGTGGAGACTTTCGATCACCCCTTTCGCAAACAGATCAACCAGTTCCGGGTTCGTGGTGCAGAGTTTATAATTTCGTCCGACAGGTAGAGTCCGTTTGCCACGCACCAGTGCCATGTATTCCGGATGCGCCTGCAGCGCTTTCACCGAAACATATTCATCCCAGGAATGTCCCGATCCAGTTTTGCGACCTTCAGCAACCGGCGGAATTTTTCGGCGTAACATCCATTCCTTTACCAGAGGCCGTTTGTCTTGCACATATTCCAATAGACGATCAGGGAAATCGGGCTGCTGGATTTCATTCCAGTCTGAGATCAGTAGTTCTTTCTTTGCAGGAATGTCTTCGCCCCATTCACCGGGCATCAACCAGCGCACTCCAACTTCGCGCTCCAGGAATTCATAGACTCCAAACAAAGTCCCTCTACTTTTATAACCACGCCAGATAAATTCTTTTTCGTGAGTATCACGGCCTGTGATATAAATATTGCCATCTTTTGTGAGAATCTGAAAACCATCTGCTGGTAGTTTCGAAACATGAAGTCCCGCGTCCAGAGACGCTGCATTCTCACCGATGCAGAGCATGGGAGCAGCAGGTTCTGTTTGAATCTTCAACGTAACGCCGGTAGAGCTGGCAATAATCCGTTGCAACTCTTTCGTTGCCAGTTTGACAGAGTCAGGTACTTCCGGAGCATGATAGATCACATAAGCGGATTTACCCTGAGTCACGAGCGGAAGCGGTTTCTGATCGATGGCACGCAGGGGGAGTTGAGAGCAAGTCAACAATACTGCAATCAGTGAAACAACAAGGCGTAAATTCATTTCTGTTTCCTGTAGAGAGAAATCGCTATTTAACGAACAATTTAATCCAGCGGAGAGTTCCGGTCAATCAACGCTTGATTGCTTTGACACAACTTGTCTGATAACCGTTCGATTAACAAGGATTTCGGTGCTAAGTCGATTAGTACATAATGATTCTCACAGTGAGAATGTTGGTCAAATCTAGCCTGCAAGGAGACCGAGACATCATTGAGATATCTACGAATTACAAATTAAAATGTGCCAGGGAGTCATCGCTTCATTTACAAATTTGAGACCATTTTGCTTTCAGCGCATCCGGATCAAGATCAGCCCTCCAATGTTGGTTCCAATTGATACCAGTTTCGGTCCGACTTTCAGACTGCAGGCCGAGATTCAGCGGCTCATAGATCGGGCTGGCGATCAGATCGACCGGCGCTTGTCCCTCTGCAAGTGCCTGCAATGTGACGCTGATTGTGACAGATTGCCAACGGCTGGTATGTTTTTTCTTGAGCTGCTCTTGCAGAAAAGTAGCATGGTTTAGCACCGTTTCCACAGCAGCCGGATCCTGCGTCCGCGCCAGTGCCAGCAATGCAACGAGCCGCTGCTGGTCGGCCTTTTCTCCTTCAGCCGAATTCAGTAATTCCATCAGCGTCGGAACGGCCCGTTCCTGTGCGCACTCGGCATACAGACAACAGACTGCCGTTTCCCATTTACCATAGAAATCCTCATCGAATGTAATGTGTTTTTCAATCGTTCGCTTCAGTGCAGCTTCGGCCTTATCGCCACCAATCTGTCTGAGGCAATATGCGATCTGCGCGATTCGGAAGGAATTGATATACTCTTTGTCTAAATCCTGTTTCAACGCAGCACTCAAAGGAGCGACGACTTCCGGCCCACGTTTGGTCAGTTGCGATATCTGGTATTGAATAGTTCCGGGGTAATGCGGCCCGATCTTGCCTAGCGAATCAATCAGTCCCGGCGTCGAATTTGCTTGTGTGGTTGTGATAGAGATGGAAATAAAAGCAACCGTCAATGTAAGGGCATTCACGCCGAACGGGATCAGGTTTTCCCGCAGCCACTCGTCTTTAATCGTCAGAAACTGAAAAACTCTAAACAGCAGATAAAAAAACCAGCAAATCACAACAGGCAGATCCAAAGGAATCATCGTTACGGCGCTGAAAATAATTACAGGAATCCCCAGGTACAGAAATCGTTTGATTCCTTTGGGAACAGGCCTCCCGGTGAAAAATGAGACTACAACCCAAACAAGAAAAATGACGATGAGAGATCCGAGAAAGGGAAAGTTTACTTTCATCACGCTCTGCACGCAGCCCATACATGCTTCAGCCGTGTGGGGAAGCAGGATGAATAACAGAAATAGAATGATGTATTCCAGAAGTCTTTTCATCGGCTCAGTTTTTCATGACGGAAAACTCTTCCAGGGGATTGAGGTTGAGAAATATTAATCACGGTCAGCTTCGATCACTTCCCGCGGGAGCAATAATTCTTTTGCATTCCGCGCGAAATAGGGAGGCACAGTCAGCAGGCGAATTGCCCCGGATGCGTGATTTACCTTCCATAGTTTTCCATCGCTTCCTGCAGGAACTGGCAAGCTGTAGAATCCCGCCTTTCGATTCTGTAACGTAAACTGCTCCTGGCCTTCCGGATCAAGTATGCTTCCGGTTCCTCCTCCATGTAAGCCGATGCGTTTGGTTCCTTCAGGGACATAAAAATAAAGTGACCAGCGACCTGAAGTAGCTATGGGTTGTTCCAAGCTGGATCTCATCACCATGGTCCTGTTTTGTTTCCATTGTACGCTCGTGCGATCGCCACCATCAGAAACAGTAATGCGATACATGCCCGGTTCCTGTATTGCCAGCCGCACAGTTCGTGGTTTCCCATCGGGGGGAACAGATTGATCTTTGGTGATGAATGTTTCTCGGTCCCCTGTCTGGCTGGCGCCACCGATTTTCCAAACTTCGATCTTTACATTACCACGGTCACGGTAATGGGCAATCAATCCGCCGGTGATTTGCAGTTCAACCGGAGTTGAAGGTGTCGAAACATACGTGTGAAAAGTTTGCGTCCCGCGACCACTGGAAAGGATTCCCGGTTTCACTTCCGCAAGGTTGAGTGAATTCACTGGCACCAGATCTTCACTGAAAGTAACTGGTTTAAAATCGAGTTCCGTCAAAGGATAGGCGGCAATTCCTGCTTTCAGAAAATCCTGCAATTCACTCTTCGAAAAGGGGGTACTCTCTTTCCAGGCGTTCTTTGCTTCGGGTACTGTCCAACGTGCATTTTCGGGAATACTCACACTTTTATCACGATTCACAGCGTCACGATAAACGGCTTTACTGTGTACGAGCATCGATTCACGCATGCGATAGGCGTGCCGAATCATTTGCTCGAATGCCTTTTGCCTCGGTTCACCTTTTGCTTGTCGATACTGCTCATAGAGATCCACGTAACGACAATACAGAGTCAGATCATCCAGTCGTACGTGAACTTCAGGCGACTTTGCCAGTTGTTTTGCTGCGGCCAAAGCTCGAAACATGCGACCGTACTGATCACTGACTACCAGATGAGAATGCGATCCATCAAGTTGCCTGTAGAATTCCGCCATGTGAGATTTGGCTTTGCCAAAACAGAGCTTCAAAAATTCGTCAGTCAACTTGTCGGTTTGTTGAATTTCGTCAAGGTTCCACATCATACGGGAGGCCAGGAAATACCCTAATCCATTTGGACCCCAGTTGTCGCTCGATTCAGCGGTTAGATATTGAGCACCCTGTTTGTGGAATTTGGGAAGCGTCCTTTTAAGATACTCAATGTTGCTCCCGCGCGCTTTGCCCGGCAGGTCATTATCCCAGGGATAAACGCTGTAATATTCACGGATACCAATTTTTGCCCCCTGTGTAGACCAGCCTGTGATAATTTCATCAAGAGTATAACCTCCTCGCAGGAAACCGGTCGCTACGCTGATGATCACATTCGGGTGTACCTTGCCAGTGGGGGGAGGCGAATGGTAGGCATAGGCATACATGCCGACATACTTCTGACGCATTTTGCCATCTGATTGCGGTTTGTTAACTGCATCCGCGACACGATTCGCCAGGAATAAAGCACGATCACTGATACTACCCATTTTCTGACAGGCTTCACATTCACACCAGCCACCGCCATCACTGGGATCGAGTGAAATACTGTCCGCATCCTCATTCTCTTCAAAGTAACGGAGCGCCGATTGCTCGATCAGTTCCTGTACCTGGAGATTGCTGGTACAGAGTTTGGCATAGGGGCTAATTTTGCGACTGCCTTTTACTAACGCATAGAATTCCGGATGGGTATCAAAGGCGGCCTGATTACTGCGAATGAAACCACCATAGGAGTGCCCGGTTTTTAATACCATGCCCGATGTCGCACGGTTGCGGGCACACCATCGCTGATAGGGCGCTTTCGCATAGTCCCAGGGACCATACCCATACCAGATCATCCGGTTCTGATAATCCGGTGATTCTGTGACATTAATATTGACCTTCAAATGATTCTGGCGTGGAATGACCTCCCAATGCGGTCCGGGAAAGTACTGTCGATATCCGACACGGTAAAGAAAATCCCAAACGGCATGCTCAACTGCCAGTTCTGTCATGCCGAGCAAGTAAACACCGTCTGCATGGGAGCGAATGAGATACTTCTCGCGTTCTTTAATTTGTGGGTTACTCCATTCGCTTTGATTGACGGCTCGTTGTTCCGGGAAATCAGAAACCAGACCAACAGTCAGGCCCTGTAAGCCGTTTCCGGTTTCGACCGAAAAGGGGGCGTTACTGATCTTCGTAAGGTAATGGGCAAGATCTTTGGCTGCTGTTTGCGTTCGTTCAGAAGCCTGTTTCGAGACCACTACCGAAACCCTGGCTTTGCCAGCTTGCGCGATCTGACAGGGAGCCAGTTCAAGTTCCGTTCCGAGAAGAGAACAGGGCAAGCAGGCCAGGCAGAGAAAGGGAATCAATTGCAGCTGAGAGCGTATGACATTCAAATAATGAATCATGGGAGAAAATGACCCTTTACAAATCGGCGTTCCATTTAAAGCGACTGTTTTCGTGCTGTGATAAATTATTTATCCGGATCGATTTCCGAGCTGAGTGCAGTGCCGATGCCCGTTCTTCCGTAACCGTTGCCACAGTAAAACATACGCAGGCGATTGTTTTCACGAATGATGGATGGATACTCGACCATCTGACTGTCCCATCCACTCTTAGATGGTTCGAGCTGCAGATTCTCACCATACAACGCACCGCGCGTCCAGAAAATGCCGTCATCCGATTCGGCGTAGCAGATACAATAATAACCCCATCGCGAACCGATGGCCGAATACCACATCTGAAACGTGCCATCCTCTCGTTGCAACACAACCGGCCCCGCAACGCCCACATTTTCATAATCACGATTCGGATCGCGCTGCAAAATCGTGCCCCGTTTTTTCCAATGGATACCATCATCGGAAACCGCCAGGCAGATTGTTTTCTGCTGGTTGAGTAAATGTGGCTTGCCAATCGTAGGGCAACCCGTGTAATAAAATCGCCATTCGGAAACTCCGTCAGCGCGCGTTACCTGTATCACCGAGCCCCCAGCGATACCAATCGCATCCGGGCTACCGGCCTCACCACTGGGTGCCAGCACTGGTGTTTCCGCATGACGCTTCCAGTTTTGACCATCGTCGCTGATTGCCAGGCCGATGCCGGGAAAGGCACTCAAGCCGGAACCTTTGCCACAGTTCCCCGTGTAGTAAAGATGCAGTCGATCGGATTTTGTCTGAACCACGTGCGGTAATACACACCAGCGCGCATCGAAGGAGCCTGGCTTACCGACATCCAACATCGGACCTTGTCGGCTCCATTGATTCAGATCATCAATGGCAGCCGTCGCCAAACCGATCCGATGTACCGAGCGGTCATCGCCACCGGCATAAAAGAGTCGGTACTGATTTTCGTTCCGTATCACCCAGGCATTCATGCAGCGTGTTGAATCGAAATTCCCGGCGGAGCGGGGTGGCAGGATCGGATTATTTTGATCACGGTCCCATTTAATATGAGATCGCAACTTTGCATATTCTTTCGAATGCGTGAGCCGCATCTTGATGACTTGTTTTTGTTGGCGATGAATGCCGTACAGCGTGCCGATATCACTCTGGTCCCACGCGATACCCTGACCGGCGAGCGGCGCTGACAGCGTTTCCACATGTTCCAGAGTTCCGTCTGTTTCAGGAATCCGCAAGACATAGAGCTCACCCCGGTCATGGCCCGTTGTGTAGAGCAGCCCATTCGGCCCCCACGCACCGCCGGAATTGCTGTTGGGTAAAAACCGTTTTAGCACGGTATCGGGAAACGTCCAGGTTCTCTCCGGTTTCCAATCGTCACTATAACGAACGAGATAGGTCTTGCGCACATTTTCCAACTCGCCGTAAAACGCAAAGGCGATCCACCATTTTCCCTGCCGTCGATCTATCCAGTTGATGGCGCCTTTGGTCTCGGGGAATTTGAGCGTTTCCAGATGTTTCAGTTGTTTCGCATCGAAAACCTCCACCGTGTTCTTGAGCGGTTTTTGAGGCCAATTCGAATGTGCACAATACAGCTTGCCTGCAATCACCACACCACTATTCAGGTGGCGAATATGTGAGTCTTTCGGCCCCGTCCATGTTTCGAGCAACTTGCCATCCGATTTTTGAAAACGGGAAATTTCACGACTGGATATGGCGAAGAACGAAGTCTCATCAACGGCAACCCCCTGATGCGCTGTCTTCGCCGAATGGCGTTCAAGCTCACGAAACCCACGTTGCGACGGTTCGCCTGCGATTCCCCATGGAACAAAGCAGAGCAGCACAAAAAACAAAAGCCAGAGACCAGAGAATTGGCTGTGATTTCTTTTCATATCAATCTCGTGTAATCATGGTTTTGAATTCAGTTTCGAGTAGGTCATTATATCTTGCCCGAAAGGTGAAGTCTAACAGACCGTCAAAAGAAGTATGCAGACTGGTTCAGCGATCTTGCAGAACTAGTTCTGTTCGAGACAGGCTTCAATCTGATTCCATAAACCGGGCGATACATCGCACGGGCCGATTGCGGCGATCTGCTGGATTGCTTCTTCGAATGAAATCGCTTTGGTTTTCGACATGGCACCAGCCACAATCGCCGGCGAGCGGCTCATACCCGCGCTGCAAGCTACCAGTGTGGGCATCTCAGTCTGAATGAACCGGGCCACAGTCTCAATTGCCGTTGCTAATACCGGCTGATTATTTTCGTCGCCATCGAGCAAAGGCAGACGGCAGTAGACGATCTCTCGCGGAAAGGAAATCGGCGGTTCTTCCAACGCCAGATCAATGATGGCAGAAATTCCCAGATCCAGCACACCTTTTACGTCGCGTGCATCACGCGCATTTCCGATCCAGAGCAATTGGGGAATGACTACGCGCATGAGTAACATCTCACTCAAATATGATGAGATTCCTGACCGTTTCCTTGATATCACATCCCGGATCGTTCTATCAGGAGGACGATTCAGTGATCAGCCACCTGTTCGTCGTTGCGTAAAGGAACTTTTACTGTTGGTCACCACAGGTTTCGCCTTCGGAACGGCTGCACTCATGATTTGTGATCGCTGGGTAGCCGGCTTCAAGGATGCCTTGGCCGTTTTCTCCTGCGTACGCTTTTTCGCGCTCGCAGCATGTTTTTCCTTGGCGACTCGTTTTTCCCGTTCCTTCTTTTTCTGCTGTTTATTCTTGGCCATCTGGCTATTCTCCGGTTTTTGTGTTGTTTTTCTAGGAATAAAATAAGTCAGACCAGCAAATCTGGTCCTTTCAACTGCAATGGGCATGATTCTAACACAGAGCAGAACCCCTGACTAGAAAGGCTTTTGAACTCTATAATAACGCCATTTCCCAAAATTTGATAGAATGGATGCAATGGAGAATTCCATGTCAAAAAAAACATCACCCACAACACGCCAACCAGCAACGAAACTTCCCACCTGCAAAAGCAGATGCAGAAGACTAAGAATAATGTAATAACAAACCAAAAAAGGCAAGCGATAAAAACAGATTTGAAACAGGACATCGTCCAAGGCATGTCCTGAATAATTGTCTTAAAAAAGTAGGTTTGTGAAATAGGTTGAAAGAAAGCTTGGAAAGTCAGAACGGTTGACTTACGATAGAAACGGTATACTTTGTTTATCTTGCACAGACGTTCGACAAAACTCTCAATCGGATTCAGAAATGTTAACTCTTAAAAGTCAGTTTATCGTTCACACGCTTTTTGTTGTCTTGTGTACCTTGGTCCTTCACGGTGGGACTCAAGTTCTCCAAGCGTTTCCCCCTGCAGAGAACATCGATTTCTCTGAGAAATACAAGCAACTTTTACAGGAAGCCAAATCAACATCTTCCAAAGGATATTTGAAAGAAGTGGCGTTTGACGCGATCGAAACAGGTCAGGCTGCGATCAAGGCAGGCGATTATTCTGCAGCAGTGAAGATCGCAACTCTCGCCGTCAAAATTGGGAAATCATCAGGGAATAATCACGCATATACGCTAGCGAATAATTTTAAACAACGCAGTGGTATGTTGGCTCGAGAATATCGCAAGGTAGAAAATTTTCATAAAAACCTGCAAAAGGATCCGAAAGACTCAAGGTCGGCATTTTTATATGGAAAGTTTGTCGCCTTAAAGTTGAATCACTGGAAAGAGGGACTTGACTGGCTTTCCAAGGGGGATGATGCAGCATATCGAACTCTGGCCGAACAGGAACTTGCAATCTTAAAAGATGATGATTCTCTGCTGGAGGTTGCCAATGGCTGGTATCAATTAGGTGGCGAAGAGAAAGGTTTGACAAAACAGGAATTGGAACTGCATGCTTATGATTTATATAGTCGAGCGTGGACTCACTCAATCGAAGCAGATCGAACTACAATTAATGCTAGGTTAAGTGAGATGCCCCTCCGGTATCTAAATCACATGGAAGAACAGGATGTCATTCGAGGTCCGTGGGCTTTCGGAAAGAATGGTGACGCTGGAAATGGCGGAATATTTACGGTCAATAAGATTGAGTTCCCCAATGGTCTTGGGTTAGTTCCACAAAGTAGAGGTTTAGCGGCGCGCGTGCGTTACCAACTGGACGGTCAATACAAAACTTTTGTGACCGGCATGGCCCTCATGGACCATTCATATCAATATCTCAGTACAATTACATTTACAGTATTGGGAGATGACAGAGTTCTCTGGAAATCACCACCCATCCGAGGTCGAGGGGACGCGGTATTCTGTAATGTTTCTGTCAAGAACATTAAAAGACTGGAAATTCGAACGGAAACGCCAGGGCGTAATCTGGGAGGACATGCCGTCTGGCTTGATCCACTTGTATTGAAATGAAATGAATTCATATATGATAAGCATTATAGAGAGGGAGAAAAATCATGCAGGAAGAAGCCAAGTATATTTGTGATTCCTGTGGCGAAGAAATCGTCGTTCCCATTGATGTGACCGAAGGCAAAGAACAGGAGTATGTCGAAGACTGTCCCGTCTGTTGCCATCCGATTGTCATCCACGTGCATGTCGAACCCGATGGATCGGCGCAGATACGAGCCGAGGAAGAATAGCCAGGTTCAAGCGCGCATCGCACGTTTATTCTTCAACAGGGCCGATGAATTCGAATCGCGGCACTTCGCGTCCGTCGATGTTGACCGATTCCATAAACATCCCTTTCGGCCGCACCCACAGACCGCGCTCACCATAGTCCTGACGATAGACGACCATTTCTTCTTCTGTCTCACTGTGGCGCGCAATCTCGATCACAATATAATCATTGCCTTTATAATGGCGATAACGACCTGGTTTCATGGGAGTTCTCTTTCTATCGCTGTTTTAGTAGCGGTTTCAGTCAATGCCCGCTGCAGTGGACAACCAGCGGCCGCGGTTACGCTGGTTCGATACTGATTTAATAGTTCTTTAGACCGCTGGGCGAGCATCCGCCGCACTTCCCGCCGTTTGCCTTTGACGCGAGGAATCGTCATTGAATCGTAGGCCGTTGTCTGATGTCGCATCCAGGCAATGACGGCGGCTTCCGCCCGTTGTTCTACAGGAATCCGTTTGGTTCGCGCCACCGTACCACTGCCCACCGGCGTCGCATGTGTGGTAATCGCATGCGACATCTGCTCTGCCAGTGCTTGATGCGCGGGATGAAAATCCAGAAAAGCGAGAACGGAACGATAGAAGTCATCCACGTACTCGGTTTGCGTTTTCTCACGCCGCCGTGCATCTGCTGCCTTGCGTTTGGCATACGCGTCCGTTGATCGCTCGGCTGTCAACTCTTCGCGAAGCCGTTCAATCGTATTCGTAGGCGCCCAGACCCCTTTGGAAAAGAGACGTCTTCCTTTTTTCTCCTGCACGATCCAGAATTCACCCACCGCCTTCACTCGCCGCGTCAAACCCGCATCGCCCGGAGGCAGTAACTCCCAGCCGGCAGGAACAGAATGCACGGATCCATCAGCAGCTTGTACCGTGTCTGGTGTAGGCCCCGGTGAGAAAGTTGAAGCGTTCATCACGTGTTAAATTTCTTTCAAAAATATCAGTAGTACGGGAGCGTTGTTATTTGAGGAATCATGAGACGACAATCATATGGGTAAACTGCTGATTGTTATTAACAAGAATGTGGATGTCTGACAACCCTCCTAATTGATCTACCATTGGTTCGTGATCATCTATGGTTTAGCCTTGATTAGTCCAGAATATATTTGACCCGTAGAGGGGTAATGGGTTACCGTTAACTTTTCAACGATCTTGCATCGAACTTACTTCTGTTACATTGGGAATAGACTTATGCTGCGTTACTTTCTGGCATCCAACTTTTGGCTCCTCTTCATTCTGATTATGTTATTGGCGCAAGGTAATAACAATTCCTACACGGCGCGGTATACGATCTTTGGGTATGGTATGATTCCCGCGACTTTGTTTTGGTTCGTGATTTGTGTCGCATTAGTTGCTTTGCTTGTCTGCTTGAGTAACTGGAAAAAGGGAGAAAGATGAAGTAATGACATTACTGGAATTCTTGTTAATAGAATTGATCATTGGTACTGGGATCGCTGCGTTTGTGATCTGGACGTTGAGGAAAAAATCGGCCAGACAGAAAGCAGAAGCTCAACAGGTTGCACCCTTACTCAAGGCACACTTTGATCCCGTTCTCACCAGTGATATTACCATTTCGGAGCGGAAGTTTCCTTTTCGTGTTCGGGCCGATTTGCAACGGGCCATTGACCGGCTGTTTGATGAAGATACGAACGTGCTCCACTTTTGCGGTGTAAGCGCTGTGTACTCCCAAAAAGGTTTGTCCTTAACCAGTTGTTTCGTGCCAGACATTCATTCTCCTGCGGTTGCGATTCCTCCCGAATACGAAGAAGTGAACGTGGGTGGTGATGATTCAGTCCGTGTTTTAAAAATTGGACTCTGGCTGCTTGAAAAAAATGGAGTTCGATTTGCCGTTTTGCTCTCACCCATCGGAAATTTTGGGAGAATCACGGGCTTGCGGTTTCAGGTAGGTACGCCGAATTCTCCCGAAGGCACAGAGATTACTCAGCAGTTCTTCAGACATTTAGAAGCGGCAATCATCGAGGCAAAAACCTATCGCGGGAAAGTCCTGTCCTTAGAAAAGTTGGAACACTCCTATTCTGGAGAATCAAAGGGCATTAACGTTCATCAACTCAGAACGGTGACAAGAGACCAGGTTATCTTACCAGAACCGACAATAGAACTATTAGAACGAAATGTGATTCAGTTCGTTGCACAACGCGCACAACTTGCGAAGTACAAGCAAGCCACAAAAAAAGGAATCCTGTTCTACGGCCCGCCGGGGACTGGTAAAACACATACGATTCATTACCTTGCAAACGAATTGGAAGCACACACGACTTTACTGATTTCCGCAGAACAGGTAGGCATGTTAGATGAATACATGAGTCTGGCACGCTTGCTGCAACCCAGCATCGTGGTGCTGGAAGATGTCGATCTGATTGCCCGAGACCGCAGGGATATGAACAGTGCCTGTGAGGAAGTACTGTTGAATAAATTGCTCAATGAGATGGATGGATTGAAGCAGGATTGCGAAGTTCTATTTATTCTTACAACGAATCGTCCTGAAACATTGGAAGCGGCTTTGGCCTCTCGTCCCGGTCGTGTTGATCAGGCCATCGAATTTCCCTTACCCGATGAAGCGGGAAGAAAGAAGCTGATTCAACTCTATGCAACAGGTGTCTCTGTGAGTGATGAAGTTGTGGAAGAGGTAATTCGAAGAACAGAAAAAGTCTCTGCATCATTTATTAAAGAGCTGGTGCGACGCTCAGTTCAATTCCATCTAGAACGAAAGGGGACAGGCGATCTATCCAGCGAAGATGTAATCAATGCACTTGACGAAATGTTGGTCAGAGGTGGTTCACTCAACTTAAAACTCTTAGGTGCCGAAAAAATAGCAAAATGAGCATGGCTAAAATATTATTAAACTCAATGGTGAGAAATTGATGACACGAATCTTTCTAGCGAGCTGTGTGAGCGACTTCATTTCCTAAGTCTTTAAAACATTAACCGGGTAATAACATGTCTGTCGGCTTTTCGCAACCAGATGAAGACGGCGGGGGAGAAGAAAAACGTTCTGTATTTGAAAAGTCAGTTTATGATTCTGTACCATGATCAGTATAAGGTTTTTGTTTCTCAAAACATTTTAATTGTGCTTCGCATCTGTGTAATTCAAGTTCAGGTGCTTTTGTACTTGACTCATTGATCCAGCGAATCGCTTCGTCGAATTGTCCTACTTCAGCATATGCGGCTGCCAATGTGCCCAGGTCATTCCATTCAGTCGTATCTGCTAACTCACAGTTACGTAGCGCCAATTGAAGGGCTTTGTTGCCATCGCGGTATTCGGGTACAGGACAGGTCGCCAGCAGCCAGGCCAGACAATTAATGGCATTTCTTGCTTCTGCATCGGATTGTATGGCATGTTCAAAATCTGCTTGCGCTTTTTCAAATGCTTCCATCTTCAGATAAGTGTAACCGCGAGTAGTGAGAAGCTCCGCAGACTGATCCCCCAGTTCAAAAGCACGTGTATAATCATCAATGGCCTTGGGATAGAGTCCAGCTCCTGTATAAAGAAATCCACGATCAAAATAATGAGATGCTTCATTCTGATTTTGCTGGATTAAATCATCATAAGGTTTTTGTAGAACCGCGTTTAGATAATCACACTTGGATTGTCGGGTATTGCCAATTCTTTCTAAAGCAAATCCTCGGGAAACAAAAATATCCGCAGACTGATATCCGAGTTCCATTGCACGACTATAGTCATCAATGGCGTTTGTAAACTGTTTTATTTCGATATAGAGATTTCCCCGCTCAATGTAATTATAAATATCGGTAGGCGAGAGCTGGATTGCTTTAGCAAAGTCTGCGAGGGCTTCTTCGGTCTTACCTAATTTTGAATAAGAACAAGCGCGATTAAAGAGACCATCAAGGAAAGTAGGCTGCAGTTCCAGGCCGTGTGTTGTTTCGACTACAGACTGCTGGTGATTTTCGTTTAACGCATAGATGGCACCCCGATTTAAGAATGCAAAGTGATTGTCAGGCTGTAAGAGGATGATGGTGTTACAGTCAGAGAGTGCTTTATCGAGTTCATTAACACGAATATAAGCGTGCGAACGGCCGAGGTAGGCATCAACTTGTTTCGGATGTCTCGCAATCACTTGTGAATACTTGGCAATTGCAGAATCGTAATCACCACGATGTAATAACCGGTCTCCCTGTTTTACAATACGATTTGAGAAAAGGCGTGGTATTGAGAAGGAGCGTGGTAAGCGATAGATCCACCTCAATACCAGGAACAGATATCCTACTAGAAATACTACACCGAAGATAATAAAGATCGAATCAACCATGAACAGTGTCCTCTTAACTTGGCATGCCATTTTCTGATTATACCTGTTCTCAAGTTGAACGCTACCGTTTTGATATCTATGATCCAGGAGGCAGAAGCAGGTGAAATCTTCGATAGGGCTATCAGGAACGTTCTCGATGAAATTTTAAACAGTGACTGTTCGCTCAACTGAAAACTCTTCGGTGCAGAGAAAATGGGGAACGGATAATCAAATGACGCGAATCTTTCTGGCGCTTATGGGAATCCTTTATGTTTTGCTGGCACTCTGGTGTGCAATCGCACCTGAGTCCACTTCACAGTCTGTCGGATTCACACTGCAACCCGGCTCAGGTCAGTCTGAATTTCTGACAGTCTATGGAGGCCTGGAACTGGGGTTGGCATTGGTTTTCCTTTGGCCTCTATTACAAAGAGCAGTCACGCAGTTTTCGCTGGGAGTTTGTCTGATGGTTCATGGTTCACTGGTATTATTTAGAACCGTCGGCTTCTTCTTGTTTACCGGTTTTGAATCAACAACCTTCTATCTGGCTGGCGGCGAATGGCTCATTTTTCTGATCAGCTTGACGCTCCTATATCGCCAGAGAGACTCAACGGCGCGAGATGTGGAATTTAAAAATTAGCTGGATCTTCCGAAGTTGATATCTGAGAACTTGAAATGAAGCGACGAAAATGAGGTAATGTGATCATCCAGAGCGATACGATTTAGAGAATCGGTAAAACGTCAAACGCTAATGGCCGCTTCCCTTCTTCAACAAAAAATGCATATTGCCGCAGGTATTCAATAGCCGGTCCGAGTAGATATTGTTTCCACTCTTTCACATTCTCATTATGCTGACGCAACGACTCTACTTCGTCCAATAAATCATCACAGGACTCCCACCATTCACGAATTAATCTTAATGTCCAATGCACGTCTCCATCCGCACCGTAGCCTTCGAATGGATCAAAGTTGGCCGCTTGCAGAATACAATCCAATTCAAAGAGATCCGTTGGTTGACGAAAAATGAATTCTTGACCAACATCATCCACCATCACGTTGAATGGTGCTTCCTGTGGGCCTGTCAAGCAGGTGTCAGTCATCGCACCATAAAAAAGGCCCGGGATATTAAAGCGGTTGCATTCCGAAAAGTTGCCGTTGAAATAATTCGTTTCCTTGATCATTCGTTTCGGAACGAGATCGGCAATGTCTGAAAGGTCATACCAGGTCTTTTCGCTCATTGTTGAATAATCCTCAATCGCAAGAGAGACCGTAGATCTTACATAAAACTTTTCATGCTGGTAGAAAATATACAACGATGATAAAAAATTGCCCCTTCCTTATTAGAATGAAAGGGGCAGTGAAATAGTTTTCTGAATAGATAATTCAATCCAGAAATGCCACGTTTCGCATGGCCCGTGATTGATTTTCAGTATTCATCACAACCTGATGCCAATCATGCAGCTTGATGGTTTTATGATCGGGATGGCGAATACGTCCTCGTACATAAACAGCCGGATTACGCCGCATCGTTCTCCAGTTCCAATTCTTAGCGTTTCCGTTACGAGATATAATGCGATGATAATTTTCTGCGGTTACTCCATTCCGGTGATGAGAACAAACATAAACCGTTTCGCCGCCGATTCGATAACAATCGTCGGCCCAGTGTGGTTTGCCTCCGTTTCCGCGAACTAAAGGCTCGTTCTGTAAAGTCAAGGCATCATCAATTTTAAAATCTCGAACAGGTAGAAAGAACCATTCCCCCTGTCGAACATAAGCGGCATTCTTTCGACGGTTTCGGGATCTTCCTGCAACGCGTTTTTGCGCCTGTGCAATCTGAACCTCGCGCGGCTTTAACGCTTCCTTTGCTTGACCGACTGTGCCAACCGATGCGGATTCAGGAATTGCCGCCACAAACCAATGTCGCTCATCATGACCGCAAAGATACTTGTTTTTTTCATCGTTTTCACGAATCATTAACAGCAGATGACGATCGCGTGGTTGAAGATTAAGGACTTGCAGCTCTGCGTTGTCTTGATGTTCAATTTCGAAGAACTCTCCTCGACGGTCGACACCAATATCAAGAGACACTAGACGTTTTGAAGAGCGAGTACGGATATTCGATTCGTCTTTCGTTTTCAATCGTGCGCCGATTCGGTCAAACTGATTGTTTAATAATGTAGTATTCATGACTCTAGGACATAACAATGTGCGAAAGGTTCGCATGGATATCATGGAATCTCTTACAGGAACTGCTGATTTCGACAGGCGCTGCAAAGATTATCGAAATCACAATGAACGAAGCTAATTGGGGTGCTGGATGCAACAGTAGCATTGAAAATATGCGCGGTCGCATTCTGGTGGAAGTACGAGAATAGTTTCAGAAATTATCAGTCCTGCAACGAAAATCACCAGCATCACTACACCCAGCCAGAAAATCGTATCGCCGGCCACACGCATCCAGCGCGTCTTCATGTCAAACTGTTTTCATGCTAAGCTTGACAGTTTCTGTTTGTACTTGGTAATATGGCAATATAGCCATGAAAGAAAAACTACGAAAACAATATGAAGCAAGAGCAAAGATCGCCAAAGCGATGGCGCACCCCAGTCGTTTGCTGATGCTTGATCTACTGCAAAAACAGGAGATGTGTGTCGGCGAGTTGACCGAGCAGGTCGGCGCAGATCAATCGACCGTATCGAAACATCTCGCCATTCTGAAAGAGGTCGGCTTGATTGATGTCCGCAAGGCGGGCGCCCTCAGTTACTACCGGGTTACCTGTGGTTGCCTCGACGGTTTCTTTTCCTGCATGGAGACGGTTCTGCTGTCAGATGTCAAGGGGCGCCAAAAGTCGCTCAAGTAATTAAAGAGCTTTGAAGGAAATGTATTTAATGTCCGCAGAGGAGAGTTGTTCGGCTACTGGGAATCAGGGAATCAGTTTTTTTGAACGATACCTGACCGTGTGGGTTGCCCTGTGTATCGTTGCCGGAATCATTCTGGGGAAATTGGCGCCGGGTTTTGCGCAAACACTCGATGGCATGGCCCTCTATGTCAACGATGCCCCCGTGATTTCAATTCCTATTGCGGTCTGCCTGTTCTTCATGATGTATCCCATCATGGTGAAAATTGATTTCGGTGAAGTTCTCAAAGCGGGCAAGGCCCTGCGCCCCGTAGGATTGACGCTCTTCATCAATTGGGCGATTAAGCCGTTTACCATGTATGCGATTGCCAGCTTCTTCCTGGGCACGCTCTTCCTTGCATTCATCGGACCCGAAGCAGTCGATTATGTGAAAATGCCTTTTGGAGCGAATCTCGCGGTCGGAGCCGAATATGGATCGGGGAAAGTCGTGCTCGTCGAAGGTGTGAAGATGCTGGAAGTTCCCCTGTGGCGAAGTTATCTGGCAGGCTGCATCTTACTGGGAATTGCACCCTGTACGGCGATGGTGCTGGTATGGGGCTTTCTCGCAAAAGGAAACGATGGACACACGCTGGTGATGGTCGCCATCAATTCGCTGGCGATGTTAGTTCTCTACGGCGTCTTAGGCGGATACTTGCTCGGTGTGGGAAAACTTCCCGTTCCCTGGCAAGCCTTGCTGCTTTCGATAGGTGTCTATGTCGCACTTCCGCTGGTGGCGGGGTTCTTTTCGCGAAAGTGGCTGATTGCCAGTAAAGGCGAAACCTGGTTTCGTGAGAAATTTCTGCATGTTCTCACGCCGGTGACCATCGCAGCGCTGCTGGCGACTCTGGTTTTACTTTTTTCATTCAAAGGTGAAACCATTTTGAATAACCCGATGACGATTCTCTGGATCGCCATTCCATTGTTTCTTCAGACCATTTTGATCTTTGCTATAGGGTACGTACTGGCGAAGGTCATGGGATTGACTTACGACAACGCGGCTCCTACAGCAATGATCGGCGCTTCTAATCATTTCGAAGTTGCTATCGCTACCGCAACGATGCTCTACGGGTTATCTTCGGGGGCGGCACTCGCCACGGTTGTGGGCGTGCTGATTGAGGTGCCGCTGATGTTGATGCTGGTTAAGTTCTGCTTGAAAACTCAAAACTGGTTTCCGCATCATACCTCTGCGGAACCGACTGACTCACGAACATCTGATTCTGTGAGTGACGAAAAGAAAATAATATAAAACAACATAAGGGAATCATAAAATGAAACGCGTATTAATTCTATGTACGGGAAACTCCTGCCGCTCTCAGATGGCGGAAGAATTATGGGAAACGCTGGGTGCAGGTGAATGGCAGGCAGAGTCGGCGGGATCAAAACCCTCCGGATATGTGCATCCATTGGCAATCCAGGCGATGCAGGAACTGGAAATCGACCTCTCTACCAACACGAGCAAATCGCTCGACCAGTTCAAAGATCAGCCGTTCGATCTGGTTGTGACCGTCTGTGATAATGCGAAAGAATCCTGTCCCGTCTTTTCCGGTGCCACAGAAACACTGCACTGGCCCTTCGATGATCCCGCAGACGCCACCGGCTCCGATGACGAAAAGATGCACATGTTTCGTCGCGTCCGTGATGAAATCAAAGCCAAAATCGAGTCTTATCTATAACAGGACTCTGCTAGCAGCAGCTTCCGAGATAACTGGATTCCAGGCGTATTTCTGAGTTTTTATACCATGACCATGAGAGGAGAACGTGGAAAGTACAAATAATAATTGACATATAAATAATGAACATATAAACTAAAGGAGATGGCCGAACAATAAGATATGTCAATCAATCAACGTGATCAGGATTAGAATCAGAAACAGGGAGTGAATCAATGTTACAGGTTCGAAAAGCAAACGAGCGCGGGCACGCCCATCACGGTTGGCTCGAAGCGTATCACACTTTCTCGTTTTCATCCTATCAAGACCCTAATCATATGAATTTTCGCGTTTTGAGAGTGATGAATGAAGATCGCGTCCAGCCCGGTCAGGGATTCGGAACGCACCCTCATCGAGATATGGAGATCGTCACTTATGTACTGGAAGGTGCGCTGGAACATAAAGACTCCATGGGCAACGGTGAAGTGCTGCACGCGGGCGAATTCCAACGCATGTCCGCAGGCACCGGTATCACACACAGTGAATTCAATCCCTCCCCCACTGATCCCGTGCATCTGTATCAGATCTGGCTGTTACCTCAGAGTAAAGGAATTGAACCCAGCTACGAACAGAAACGATTTCCTGACGACGAGCAACACAACCAGTTACGACTCGTGGCATCATCCGAGGCTGAACAGGGATCATTACACATTCACCAGGATGCCCGGATCTTCCTCTCAAAAATCGATGCAGAAGCAACAGTGACTCATGAACTGGTAAATGGCCGCCATGCCTGGTTACAGGTTCTACGCGGAGCTGTATCACTTAATGGAGAGAATCTCGCTACCAGCGATGGTGCTGCTGTGAGTGAAGAAAGCACACTGACCATTCAAGCCACCAGCGACGTCGAGATCATGCTCTTCGATTTGGCATAAACGGACTTTCAAATTTGATCAAAGGAAATGAGAGACACAGGCTGGTACGAAAGTCTGTCTATTTCAGAATTATGATTTGTATCGTGCCCGTTTTGCTTTATGATAAAGATGCTTTCATGGGTCTCCAACAAAGAGACCCTCTTTCGCAGCATTGCTCTCCCAAATTCGGGAAATCTGATGGTAGAACAAACGGAAAAAACGGAAATAAAACAAACACGAATTGCCTGGTTCCGGTGGATCTGTCGTGCAACCTTTTTAGTACTTCTCATTTTGCTTGTGCCCGTATATCAAAATGGCCGGGCGATTGTAAAGTTGAAATCACTCAATGAAGTCGATTTCTCTTCAGGACCTGGAGTTCTGCTGGAATCTTTACCCGTAAGTTGGAAAAGTTGGCTTTACACTACCCTCGGTAAAGATCATCTCATGCCCTTTGAAACGGTGACACACTTCGACTGTAGTAACAAGACTGATCTGAACGACACAGAACTCGCTCTCCTCTGTGATTTCAAAAATATTAAAAACCTCGATCTTAACAGCAGAGATATCACTGATGAGGGGCTGAGTCACCTCAAAGGAC
>NZ_CALEMX010000225.1 GCF_937910335.1 uncultured Gimesia sp.
TTTCAGTGAAATTCTGAAACCGTTTTGTAAATTTGTGGACAGGAGTATGCCTGATCTAATATCAGTTTTCAGTAAAAGTCTCATTACAGATACAGCAAAATGAACCCCATCTGTACAAATTTGATTCTAATACCATCCTCTTCTCCAGATGAGCGTCTTTCTTGGTAATCAGCACGAAACCAAGCTGAATTAATCAACTTCCCGGTCCTTGCTGTTTTGGAAAACTCGGATCGCTTTATCCTCAAAATTCATTTTGTGTGGTATCTTGCAGTATAATTTTATTTCATTCTGGTCTTAGAATGAGTAAATTAGTGTATATATTGATATTCTTGTATCTGTTTTTATAAACAGTCCATCTCATTGAAGTTGAAAATGCAAACCAGCACACTTGAACACAATCTCACGGAGCCTGATTACCGATGGAATCCTGTTAATTCCATGCTCGAAAGAATGAGTCAATGAACTACAGCTCCGAATGGCCATCCACTCATATCACGCTCTTGAACCGTGTTCGAGTACCTACAGATTCAGAGGCCTGGCATGAATTTGTAAAAATTTATGGACCATTAATTTTCAAATACTGCCGGAAATTTAAATTAAGCGAAATTGATTCAGAAGACATATGTCAGGATGTCTTCCGCCAAATCAGCACTTCTCTTCGCTCATTTGAATATAATCAAAAACGAGGACGTTTCAGATCCTGGCTATGGACAGTAACTTATCATGAAATATGTCAATTTTATAAAAGAAACCAACGATTTCAAAATCAGTCAGGAGCTAACGGTCTACAGGAATTCATCTATGAACAACCCGGTGAAATCGACGCGATGTGGACCGATGATTTTTGCAGCCATATTTACAAAACTGCGTTAGATAATATTCGGCCTGGAATTGACAAACAAACCTGGAAAGCCTTTGAGCTCACATGGATCAATGATTGTGCTCCCCAAGTCGCTGCCGAGGAACTTAATAAAGAAATCACTTGGATCTACAAGGCAAAGTTTCACGTGCTAAGAAAGCTAAAAGATGAAATTCAACGGCTCTCATTTGATAGTGTTGTATTTCAAAAATAGGTTAAACTTGAGTCTTTCATGGAAAAGTGTATTTCGGAGAGCTTGTTATTTCAGTATCTCATCAATGAACTTGATGCAGATAAAAATGAACTCATTAGAGTACATCTTACTCAATGCGCGAGCTGCCAAAAAAGAATAGAAATTTACTCCGATGATGATGAGCTCAGAAAGTGGCGAGATTGCCATCATCGACAACAAAGTGACGAGAATTCACAAAGTTATCCATTCTCAGAGGACAGATTAGAGAAGTTATTTAGCTCAACAATTTCTTCGATCAACGAATCAAATGCTCAGGCGCCATCGAGCATTCTTGCTTCCAATTTGACTCCTCCCTCTCAAGAGAATAATAGCATCTCGATTGGTAAAGAACTGAAGCTCAATCCAATCAAAACGATTGGCCAATATCAACTCATCAAAAAAATTGGTCAGGGTGGAATGGGAGTTGTCTATCTGGCAATCCATTCACGTTTGAAAAAACAAGTTGTCCTCAAACTGTTATTAGACAAAGACTGGGATAATCTAGATCAGACTCAAAGATTCTATCGTGAAATGGAATTAGTAGGACAATTAGACCATCCCAACATAGTCAAGGCTACAGATGCAGGTGAAGCTGATAATACCTGTTTTCTAGTTATGGAATACCTGGAGGGACATGATTTAAAAACCATTCTCAAGTTGGATGACCCTCTATCAATAACTGCAGCCAGCTCAATCCTAAGGCAAGTCGCAAACGGTCTACAGTATATTCACAATCATGATTTGATTCACAGAGACATTAAGCCATCTAATCTTTTTCTAACCACTGATGGCCAAGTCAAAATTCTTGATTTAGGTTTAGCAGGACTCAGACATGCTGGTTCATCTATCAATGATTTAACTGATACGAATTGCATCATGGGTAGTGCCTACTACATGGCTCCTGAACAGGCTCAAAGCATCAAAACCATTGATCAACGGTCAGATATCTACAGTCTTGGTTGTACCTTTTATCAACTCCTAACTGGTCAAGTACCATTTAGAAGAGAAACACAAATTGAAACGATCATCGCTCATCGGGAAGATACTGCACCACATCTATCAGATCATCTTCCGGAGATCCCTGAACAACTGGAAGAATTATTTCAGTCGATGGTTAAAAAAAATTCGGACGATAGAATACAAACGATGGCTGAAGTTGTGAAGATCCTCGACGATTTTCTGACCAACAAAAGTGAAGTACCCCTCAACGATTCATCGGATACCTACTTGACTGAAAGTCAGGAGCTTAAACAAATATGCGCAATATCGTTTTAACAACTCCTGTTGAGGCTCAGAAGAACTATTCCAGCACACAATACCAACCTACGCAACGTGTGCTAAATCGCAAAAAAATGTTCTTACTATCATCAATAATGATATTGTTAAGCGTTACCCTGACTCTAGGATTACTCTACTTTTCAAGGCCAGTGCCTCATCCCCCTGTCCATCCTGTCACTCTTATCCCTCTGCCGAATCTCTCCTCATCTCAAGCTCTAATAGAAAGGGAAACGGCTAATAGGGTCTTGAATCATGGTTGTGAAATTAATGTTCTCTTACCGAATGGAGAAGAATTCTCGAATATCAAGAGTGTACAATCTTTGCCAAATCAAGATTTTTACGTAAGTAAAATAGTATATCCAAAATCGCAAACTATAACTCATGAGATTTTAAGTCAAATAAATGACCTGAAAAATTTGGCAGAGCTTAATTTAAACGACTGCTTCATCGAAGACGATGCGCTGGACGCCATCAAAGGTTTAACGACTCTCCGAAGACTGGATTTGCATGAAACGGGGATTACTGACAAAGGGTTATCTCACATAGGTGGGCTTTATAATTTGACTCATCTCTCGCTCCAGATAAATCATAATATTACAGATGAAGGCTTACAGATAATAAATCAATTACAAAATCTGGAGTCCGTTAATCTCGCTAGAACGAAGACTTCAGATAAAGGCCTGAAATTTATTCAAAACAATCCGAATATAAACTGGTTGAATATTTCCGAATCACAAGTGAGTGATCAATCAGCTATGCACCTCAATAAACTAAGACAATTAAATAAACTATTCCTGAAAGATACAAAAATTACTAAGAAGGGAATCGAAGAAATCAGACAATCCTTCGGAATTAAAGATCCCATAAAATTTTGAGTAAATCTGATACCAAAAAAATCAATATTTGTATCTGCTAAGCATTTACTACATCCATATTCAACAATGAATTATTGATTCGTTTCCTGCCTCAATGGTAAATTAAAATTACCTCTGCAGATTCTTACCTTGACTCTTGTGTGCCCTTCTGAATACTTAGATTAAATCTGTGCATATCACCTGTTGAATAAAAGGGCCATTTATATGGTAGGAAACGCGCTCTGGCCAAAACCGGAAAATCAAAACTATCATCAAGATAGTTCTGCTGAAAAGATCAAAGTCCGGAGTAATAAGGTAAGCATCATCATCGCTGCCAGAAATAACTCTCCCTTTCTCGCGGAGACCATCGAATCAGCTTTCAGTCAACACGTTACCTGTGAAGTGATTTATTCGGACGACTGCAGTTTTGATGATTCACTTACAATTGCCAACCGGTTTCTAGACCAGGGGCTCATTATAATTGAAGCTCCTTATCACTGTGGAGTCTGTGAAACACGAAATCGCGGTGCTTCTAGAGCAACAGGAAATTATTTACTTTTTCTGGATGGTGACGATATCCTTCCACCCGACTATGTAGAAAAACACTTAGATGCCATGACCCCTTCGACTCCCTTTGCCTATGGGGGAGCTGAAGCCTTTGGAAGTTTCTCAACACTTTGGGAAGCCCCTGAATGGATAAAAGGTGATCTCTGGTTGAGAAATTTTGTGAATACTTCTGCGCTATGGAACCGTCAAGCATTTGAAACAGCTGGTCGCTGGAGAAATCAAATCAATACTATGTGGGACTGGGACCTGGCTCTCAGAGGTGCCAGATTAGATACTCCAGCGCACAGCAAAGCAATTTTGCAATATCGCCAGCATTCAGATTCCTGGTCAGCTAATATTCAAACAAAATATGAAAAGCGACAAGAAGTCCTGTTGCCACAAATGAGGCGCATCTGTTCCAAAATCAGCGTTGGATCCATTATTAGCGGGAGACTTGCCGAATTTTTCCCTGAATGGATGTCAGCCGTAGCACAATCGGTAAAACTCATCGGCAGCCAGGAACCCGTTGAGCTGATCTTACTCGATAATTCAAATAACCCGGAAACACTCTCCTTACTTAGACTTGAGACAAATCGATACTTGAACATATTCGAATCAATTAGAATCATTCCCCACCCCGTCTCTTTCACATTTTCTAACGAAAAGGAACGAAGGAATCAGGTGTCACGATTTATGGCTCACGCCTGCAATCGATTACGGGTGGAAATGAAAGGCGATATTCATTGGCTGATAGAGGACGATATCCGTGTACCACTTGAAGCGGGGATCAATCTGTTCACAAAATTAACAGCAGACTGGGTTCCACCCAATGCCGTTTCCGGCTGCTATCGAAACCGTCACATCGAAACGCAATTCGTAGGTGGTCATTTTGACGAGTATCATATCGTCAACACATTTTCGGAGATTGGCACAGAAACTAGTTCCGTTGATTACTGCGGAACTGGTTGTCTTATGTTTTGGAAAGATAGGACACCCCGGTATTGGGACAGTCACTATCGAGATGTGCCAGCGCATGATTGGGAATGGTGTGCCCAAATCAAAGAGTCCAACGGATCCATATTAATGTTGCCTTCCGTACACTGTGGACACGTAAAATCTCCCGAGGATATTCTTTATTGATCTCATCGAACAGAAACTAGAAAAGCACAGGCCTACATACACAATGATAGGAAGCAGGCACTAGTCCCCTAACGTTGCGCGCTGATTGAAGCAAGTAGACCTGTGCATTTCTATGAGTGTCATTTCCGCTTATCACAAAAATGACAGACACCCTCTATATACATATAGTGTCGAAGTGAGACCTTCTTCCAAATATATTTTGCATTCTGGTAAATTTAAACAGAATACTTAAAATATACATTATTACACATATGTATTTACGTTTGAAGATAATGAATTCACACTGTAATTACTAGTCTGACGAATACGAACCCTGAATGGTTCGTTCTTTTAAGTTACTTAACAGCATAGATTTCCATAAATAAAGTCGTTTGAGATTATTCAGTTTCATCACGAAAGAATAAATTCATTTCAGCTTGATATCGAATCAAAAGAATCGGCAATGCACCATCACTGTTATTTTGTCCCCACCTTATCAATCACTTCGAAATTTCAATTTACTCGATTCACAGTTTAAATCTCGCTTCTGATTTGACAACCGATTGTTAACAATTTACAACAGACAAAGTAATCAGATTTAGTTCGACTTAAGGAAATCGCGATGTGCTTTTAATTCCATAACGAGTGGAGTCGCATTTTTGAATTTGGGTGTGATCGAGATCACGGGAGTGCGAAAACGAAGCACGTAAACAACACTCTCAGTCCTCAATTCCAAGCTTGACAAAGCACTAGATTAATCACAATTGCTCATTGCTTTAAGGATATTTAATGAATGAATCTCAGTTAGTTCGAGGCTTGGGCGAACAGATCGTCGAGCGACTCAGAGAAGACATCTTCTCGGGAAGAATCGCAGAAGGCCAACGCTTGCGCGAAATTGATCTGGCAAAACGATTTGATGTAAGCAGAGGCCCCATTCGTGAAGCGATTCAACAACTCGCCTGGGAAGGCATTGTCAATACAGACCGAAATAAAGGTGCGCTCGTTGCGACGTCCGCTCCAGATGAAATTACGGAACTGATTATTCCACTTCGGTGCACGACCGAAAAATACGCAATCCGACTTTTTTTCGACACTTTAACAGAAGCAGACTTTCTTCTCTGGGAAAATATTCTTGACAAAATGAAACAAGCTTGCGAAGCGAAAGATTTTGCACTCATCTCTGAACACGATATTGCCTTTCATCGTGCGCTGGTCAAACGCTCTCATTCACCTGATCTTTTAGCGATCTGGTCTTCTATTGTTTCGCGCGTCAGACGGCATTTCCGTGAATCACATTTGAACTATAAAAATCCAATTCAGATCTACGAAGAACATCTGCCAATTATCGATGCACTAAAAAGCAAAAGTATGGCCCAGGCACTCCAGGTAATTGAGGATCATATTGAATAAAGCACATTCGATTCAGACATGTACAATACAATCAAACAAAAATTGATATCCTGTTTACACACTTTATTCTTCTTTGGAATGATATTGTGCGGATCGCCTTTCGGCTGGGCTGACACAAAAAATGATCCAATCGCTCTAAAAACACAAGAACGTTTTTTTGAAGAGCAGGTTCGTCCGCTATTAATCAAACACTGCCTCGAATGCCATGGCCCTAAAAAGCAGTTTGCAGAACTAAGAATAGACTCGCGTGATCATCTTCTTAAAGGTGGTGAAACGGGACCTGCCATCAAAGTCAATCACCCAGATAAAAGCCTCTTGATGACCGCCGTTCGCCGAGAGTCTCTCGAAATGCCTCCCGACAATCCGCTCAAAAAAGAAGAGATCGAAATATTATCTTCATGGATCAAACATGGCGCTGTCTGGCCGCAAAAAGCTATCATTGGAAAAGAAACCAAAATCAACTTTTCTGAACATTGGGCATTTCAATCAATTCAAAAACCAGTTCGACCTGCTGTGAAAAATACAAACTGGCCGCAAAATGAAATTGATTATTTCATTCTTTCCAAACTGGAAAGACATCAGCTCAAACCCTCTCCTCCTGTAAAACCAGCCACTCTACTGCGTCGCATCACATGGGATCTCACTGGTCTTGCCCCGACGATTGAACAAGTCAAAAGGTGTTCTGACAAACACAATTCCGACTCATCCAAAACCGCAATTGATCAACAACTTGCTTCCTTACATTATGGAGAACGCTGGGGAAGATACTGGCTGGATCTGGCACGCTATGCTGACACCAAAGGTTACGTCTTTTTTGAGAAACCTTCCTTCCATATCGCATATACGTTCCGTGACTATGTAATCAATAGCTTCAATCAGGATAAACCATTTAACGAATTTATTCTGGAACAACTGGCTGCAGATTATTTCAAAGAGGAAATTCCACATCAATCTCAAGCAGCACTGGGATTCATTACCGTTGGTCCCAGATTCAAAAACGATACGCATGATATCATCTCAGATCGAATTGACGTGGTCACACGCGGATTCCTTGGTCTTACGGTAGGCTGCGCACGCTGCCATAACCATAAGTATGACCCTATTTCAATCGAAGACTATTATGCTCTGTATGGCGTCTTCAGAAATTCACTTGAGCCAATTCATCTCCCTTTTCGGAATCAAGGTAATCTCCCTGCAGCCCTCGAAGCGCAGGCGCAAAAGATCAAACAAGCCGCAGAGAATTTGAATCAACTTTATCAACAACAATATGAAAAAATCCTCAATGATACTCATCACAGGTTGGCCGAATACCTCAGCGTAGCACAATCTCGCAGAAGTGGCCCGAATACCGTGCGGTTTGATGTGATCGTTGATGGTGATGATCTCAATCCGGAAGTCATACAAATCTGGCAAGAATTTCTAGACCAATCTGAAAACAGTAAATCTCAAGCATTTATGCTCTGGCATCAATTGGCCAAAATCCCCAACGATTCATTTGCAATTCAAGCTCCAGACTTTCTTCGTCACACATTAAAGAAGGACACTCAAGAACCTTTGATCCAACTCATTGCCTCCCATCTGTCGAAAAGGAAACTCAAAAGTTTCCAGGACGTGACCAGGGGATATGCGGATCTATTTAAACAACTCGATCGCGAATGGGATACCTGGATTGTTGAAGCTCCCAAACCCGGAAGA
>NZ_CALEMX010000226.1 GCF_937910335.1 uncultured Gimesia sp.
ATTTGATTATGAGTAGATACAGACATTCAATTTAGATTATCATGCTGTAGGCAAATTCAATCACCAACACTCGCCATCGGCCCCACGGCCGCTGTCGTACTATGCCCGAGTGGGTATTTCTGCAACAGTTCCTGAATCGATTCCAGCGTCACGCTCTCCAGCAGTTTCAGGTCGTCTTCCACTGAGAAATATTCCTGGCGGTAGACCCAGTTGCCACCTAACGACGACAGGCGGCCCATCGGGCGTTCGCTTCTTAAGACTAAGCGTGAGGCGATTTTGTTTTTCGCGCGGTCCAGTTCTTCCTGTGTCACGCCGTTCGCGTTGACGTCATCGTAGATCTCCTGGAAGATTTGCAGATTGCTCTCCGTCAATTCCGGGTCGGAACAGAGATACGTCAGCCAGGTGCCGCTGCCGTCGTATTCGTTGAAACCTAACTCTGCCGAATCGGCTAAGCCGGTGTCGACCAGCTTCCAGTACAGGCGGCTGTTCGAATCGTCGCCCAGGATCACCGACAGCAATTCCGCCGGCAGACGCAGTGGATCTTGTGCCGCGGGGGCGGGCGCCAGCTGCATAATGTGCTGCTGCTGAATCCCTTTTTCGATGATGACCTTCGCGTTTTTCTCGGGAGTCGCTTCGTCTATCGGGCGGTCGGTCCTGCCGGCGGGCCAGTCTGCACAGAACTTGTTGGCCAGTTCGAGAATCTGATCCCAGTCGGCGTTGCCCGCAATCGCCAGCGTCAGATTGCCTGCCAGATAATGGTCGGCGTGGTATTGACGCATCTGGTCGTCGGTCAGATCGGTGATGGACTGCACCGTGCCCAGAATGCTGCGCCCCAGTGGATGGTCGGCGAAATGCGTCTGCATCGATTTTTCATACGCGGTGAAACTGTGCAGATCGTCGTACATGCCGATCTCTTCCAGAATCACTTTCTTCTCCATGTCAAAATCGTCCTTCCGCAGGCTGGGATAAATCAACGTGGAAAGCAGTTCCATAGCCGTCTCGATATATTCCGGCAGAAAGGAGCCGTAAAACAGCGTGATTTCTTCACTGGTCGAGGCGTTATAGTTGGCGCCGATTTCATCGAAGATGCGGTTCACATCGTCGGCGGAATATTTTTCGTTCCCTTTAAACGCCATGTGTTCCAGGAAATGACTGACGCCCGAGACCGGCGTGCTTTCATCGCGCGAGCCGGCGCGAACGAAATAGCCAACGGCAACGCTGTGTGCGTGAGGGTTCAGTTCTGCAATAATCTGCAGCCCGTTTTTCAGTTGTACTTTATGAAATATCACTGGGAACCTCTAAGGGTTGGGGGCCGATCGTTAAGACGGTGAAATTCGTCGCGGGGTAAGTATGAATATAATCGAGTACGCGTTTGGTCGTCAGTTGCTGGATCTCTTCACTGATCTGATCCAGCGTGGTCACCTGTTTCAGGTAATACCAGTCGCGGGCAATCGATGACGCACGCGAAGACGATGATTCCTGCGACATGATCAACGAACTTTTGGCGCGGGCTTTACAGCGTTCGAGTTCCGATTCCTCAATGCCTTCGCCCACACGCACCAGTTCCTGGAGTGTCACGTCCAGAGTTTCCTGAGCGCGCTCGGTGGTCGTGCCGGCATAACACAGCACGCGACCTAAGCCCGGCATGCCCGTCAGCGAAGCGGAGACGGTATAACACAAACCCCGTTTCTCGCGGACTTCGGTAAACAGTCGCGAACTCATGCCACCACTTAAAATACCGACAGCCGCCCAGGCGGCGTAATAGTCGGGATGTCCGTAAGGAACCGCATCATAGGCAATGCCGATATGCGATTGTGTGCTTTCCTGCTCGGTGAAAAAGATTTTCTCTGCTTCCGGAACCAGATCGGGCTCTTCCCTGCCCGCACGAAATTCCCAGTCGCCGAAAATCTCTTCGATCAACTGTTTGACTTCTTCGAAGTCGATCTTACCGGCGATACCGATAATCGTTTCGTTCGGGTGGAAGCAGGATTCGTACTGCGCTTGCACATCTTTGATCGTAATTTGTTCCAGGTCAGCCAGTTCCCCATCACTGGGCAGACCCCAGGGAGCCGGAAACGTGCGGCGTTTTAATTCGACCATGGCTTTCTGGCGGGGATCATCTTCCACCGAGAGCAACGCCTGCGCGGTGCCGGCACGGGAAGCGTCAAATTGATCCTTGGGTAAATGTGGTGCTTTGAGAATCTCGCCATAGATTTTTAAAGTGTCGCCCAGATTCCCAGCCAGCGTCGCTCCGCTGAAGGTGATATGTGCGCTGCTGGCACCTTCGTGCCGTTGCACTCCCAGATCATCGAGTGCGCAGGAAAGCTGCTGACTGTTATAAGGGCCCGCGCCTCGCGTGATTAAGTCGGAAAGGATACTGGCAGTGCCGCGGCGGTGAGGTTCGTCGTAAATACTGCCGCCCGGAACCATAATCGAAAACGCGGCCGATTGCACGCCTTCCATCGTTTCGGTAATCAGCGTTAAACCGTTCGCAAACTGATGAGTTTGAATCAGTTGTTTACCCATACGGGGTGCAACCTTCCTTCGAGATAGTTGATTTCAGAGACCGGAAAGAGCCAGAGATCATCGCGGGTAAGTTGCACAACCGACGTCTGTCGGACGAACAAGGATCCGCTTGCAGACTCATTCCTAAATGACCCACGCGATCTTAGCGATTGGCGAAAAGAAATGGTAGTTCCATGCAAAAAGTGGCTTCAATAAGTGGGGACTTCCACGTAAGGGCTGGGCTTGTACAAAATCCGCGTATGCCCACAAGTTGATCGAAAGCCCACCGATCTATCGAGGGACGTTGATGACCTGTTTATCGTCGGCCGTTGTTTGCCGCGAGCCTCCGCAGCGTCAAAAATGCCAGAAAAAATCACCAGGCGCTAGAATCAAGGGGGGACACGATGTTAGGATGGAGTACGAAACAGGCCGGGAAGCGGTTCCAGGCTCAACTCAGATCAACCCACATGGGAAATCCCGGACAAAGGAATCATCTGGTGCGCTCAAATAACAAATCGATTGCAACGAACCGAATCTCCAGAAGAAAATTCCTGTCCACAAGTCTGGCCGGAGTCGCTGGTACCGGAATTCTGACGATGATTGCCAACTCTGTGCAGGCGGCAGAAAAACGAGCATCAAAGAAACATTTGCGAATCGAACGCATCGAACGCACCACCGTGAAAGTTCCCTTTCGAGAAGTACCTGCCCGGAACATGGCACGCGAATTACCGCATTGGCAGTATACTGAAATTGTCGAAGTGCATTTGAAATCGGGCCATGTCGGCTTTGGAGAGACGCTGCTCTATTACACCTGGAATGCCACTTCAGACGAAGCCGTCCAACGGGCGCAAGGCAAGAATGCCGCCGAGTTGATGTGGGATGACGAACTCGGAGCCGGGCTGCAAATGGCGCTCTTCGATGCGGTCGCGAAAGCAGCCGAGGTGCCCGTGCATGCCTTGCTGGGCAAGCAGGTTTATGAGAAGACGCCTCTCTCCTGGTGGAACATCGATACTTCGGTCAAGGACATGGCTCTGGAGTGTGCCGAGGCGTATAAGCAAGGCTACATGTCCTACAAAACCAAAGGCCGTCCGTGGTTCGATGTATGGGCTCAAGTCGAAGAGGCGTGCAAAGTGGTTCCCGATAACTTTAAAATCGACATGGACTTCAACGATACGTTACTCGACGCAGAGCGTGCGATTCCAATTCTGAAAGAACTGGCGAAGTACCCGCAGGTCGATATTTTTGAATCTCCGATCTTCCAAACCGATATCGAGGGAAACAAAAAGTTGATGGCTGCCACCGATGTGAACATCGCCATGCATTATGGTACCCCCAGCCCGCTTGTTACGATTCGTGAAAACATCTGCGACGGTTTTGTAATTGGTCACGGTGCCAGTGCGCTGACGGCCTCCGGTGCAGTCGCATCGATGGCGGACAAACCGTTCTGGTTACAATTAGTCGGCACCGGAATTACAGCCGCCTTCTCGTTACATTTCGGCGCCGTCCAAAGTCATGCAACATGGCCGGCGGTGAATTGCCACCAGCTTTACAAACACAATTTGTTGACCGAACCGATTGTCGTCAAAGACGGATTCGCCAAAGTTCCCGACAAGCCGGGCCTGGGTTATGAGCTGGATCGTGATCTGATTGAAAAACTCCGTGTCAAAAAACCGGCTGCCCGCCCGGATCCACCTCGCTTAATCGAAACCACATGGAAAGACGGCCGCAAGATGTATTTCGGCAATACAGGAGAAGTGAACTTCGTCCTCACCCCGGGCCAAAATGGAGTCATTCCCTTCTTCGAACGAGGTGTCGACACGCGCTTGGTTCCAAACGACGGCTCTCAAGAATGGAAAGAGTTGTATCGCAAAGCCAGTCAAAAACCCTTGTTGATCAAAGGGTAAGGCTCGACTGTAAGACTCACAGGTAGTGTTTATTTAATCGTTTTGAGGATCATTCTCAGGAAAGCCACCATTAACGAGATCGGTATTAACCGCGGCTAATGCCTTGCGGCTGATCTTGTTTTGATCATTTAGCCGAGTGGCATTGTTTGATAATTAGCCGAATGGCGTTAGCCACGGTTCCTCCCAATTTGCAAAGAACGATTGGAAATAAGAAACACGACCTGCCAATTTACAAGCACTTCGGTGAAGCGCTCTTTAATAAGAGGGGGCTTCGACGTGGTGGCTGGGTTTGTACAGAGTCCGCGTGAGCCGAAAGCCGATCGACCGGTAGAGGTTGATGGCGTGTTCGTTGTCGGCGGTGACTTCCAGATAGGCGCGCTTCGCACCCGCGTCCCGGAAACCGATCAAGCATTTATTGACCAGTGCCCTGCCTAAGCCCATACCCCGATGCTTGGGAGTGATACCGACGTTCTGGATGGCGCCCATGATGCCACTAGGTTTGATGGCCTGAATGGTTCCACAATCAACGGCGTCTTCATTGCCCGTGCCATCCCAGGTAATCAGCCAGGTAGCCGATGGTAGAAAATTGCGCTGCTTCGAAATATCCTGCATCAGTTTACGACAGCCTTCGAAATCTCCCAGACAGGGAAAAACGCGTGCATCCATCTCGGAACGGAAGCTGTGATATTTGGCGACGGCGTGCCGCTCGACGGTGGTCAGTTCCCAGGGACACCAACGATAGCCATCGGGAAGCTCAGAATCTTCCAGACGCGCCTTAGGCAACTCGATTTCCATTCGAAATCGACGAAAATAAGTGTCGGTGAAATCCATAACAGTCTCGCAGAAAACGAGGAGCCGAACTGAAAAGCCGGACAATCAAAGATACATCCAATTTTAGCATTCTCTATACGACTGTCAATCTGGAGAGCCCCTTTGAGCAGGAATCGGCCTGTTTTTCTTTGCGAAACGGGTGTGTCGTGTCTGCTGTATCTGATTCGAGTAGTACACCCAATTTACGCAAAATGCGGATTAAGTCTAATTGTTGCACCAAAAAACCGGTTTTGATTTTCTTTCCGCCCGCTTTGGCTCAAGTCAGGAAGTATCGGCCAAGCTGGATTGATCGCTTCTCAAATTGACGGTGAGCCACTTAGTTGAAAAACGAACCAAATGCTCTAAAATGAGAGGAACGACATGATTCCCCGTGAACATGCCACTTTCCCGCCACGATCCCTACCCTGTTTGGAGTAAATCCCACAGTGACAGACAACAGCAACCTAGACGAAATGATAAAACAGAATCAGGAAGCACTCGATGCCCATACCCGCGAGTCTGTTCAGTGGCACTTCAATCCCGAAACGGGCAGCCCGTATTGGCTGGAGAAAGCGAAAGACTTTGATTTTAATCCGTTGACCGATGTGAACTGCTTCGAAGATTTAAACAAATTCCCATTATTTGAAGATGATGAACTGCGAGGCGGACCCGTTGATCGCTGGATTCCCAAAGCATTGCTTGGCAAACCAACCTACGTTTTCGAAACCGGTGGCACAACGGGTATTCCCAAGTCACGCGTGGTGATCGACGATTTCCGCATCGACTATGAAAACTTCAGTGATACCCTGCCCGATGAATCGTTCCCGAAAGGTTCGAACTGGTTGATGCTCGGCCCTTCCGGTCCTCGTCGCCTGCGTTTGGCTGTCGAACACATGGCCCAATATCGCGGCGGCATTTCCTTCTGCGTCGACCTGGATCCGCGCTGGGTCGTCAAGCTGATCAAAAAAGGCAAGATTGACGAAGTCAAGGAATACAGCGCCCATGTGATTGATCAGGCGATGGCCATTTTAGGAGCCGGGCACGAAATCAAATGTATGTTTACGACGCCAAAACTGCTCGAAGCGCTCGCCATGCGGTTGATGGATGAAGGTTCGAGTATCGAAGAAGCCGGGATCAAAGGTATCTTCTGTGGCGGAACCGAATTCACGCAGCAATGGTATCGTTTCGCACGCGAAGAACTTCTAGGCGAGAATGTTTATATCACGCCCACCTATGGAAATACATTGATGGGGCTGGCCTGTGGTCGGCCCTTTGATCCGGCAGACGATTATAAAATTACCTATTATGCACCGCAGCCCCGCGCTGTGATTCGTGTTGTGGATTTTGATGATCACACCAAAGTCGTCGGATACGGCGAGACGGGCCGCGTGAAACTGTTCACAATGACCAAAGAATTATTTATTCCCGGTTTCCTGGAAAGAGACGAAGGCGAACGCGAAGTGCCACACGCAAAATATCCGTGGGATGGTGTGAGCGGCGTGCGTCCCTTCCATGAAATTGCACAATCAACAACCGTAGGCGTTTATTAATCATTCGCCTCACTGTAATAAACGGGTTGGTCGTCTATAAATTTTATGTTGAATGACAACGAGCTCGCTGGTAGCGAGAAGAAAATCTGATTCAATTTGCTTTATGCGAGATCACAGTTTGATTCGCATGCTATTCATAAAGGAACACGACTGTGTTGGAAATACCTGTGATTCGCTGGGGTAAACCTTACGAAAGTTTTGATCAACAGGAAGTCGTCCATTTCGAAACGGGCGAACCATTGGCAAAAGTACATCAGGCCAATGCTGGTCTGGTCAAAATGGATATGCGAAAAGCACAACGCGCTCGCGATTTATTGCGGGAAATTCCAGTTTCGAAACTGCTGGAAATCTGCAAAAAAGCAGCCGACCTTTACATGACGGCGGAGCTCCCCTTGGGCAATGGCACACAGACGCCCGAAGAGTTTTGTCGAATTCAGTCTGCCAGCACGGGCATGCCGGAATGGATGTGTGCCGGCAATATGAAAAAAGTCGCCTTCGTGCTGGAGCATATGAATGAGATTCTCGATTCCTTAACCCGCGGCCTGCCTCTGGATATTTTGACCCAAGGTTATGGCAAAGAAGAACGCGGCGTCATGATGAGCTATCAGGCGAATTCGCCCGTACTCGGACTGGTTTTGCCTTCCAACTCTCCCGGCGTGCATACGCTGTGGATGCCCATTCTGCCGATGCAGATTGGGCTCGTCTTAAAACCCGGATCATCAGAACCGTGGACCCCCTATCGCATGACCGAAGCCTTCTGTCAAGCAGGTATTCCTCGTGAATGTATTTCCGTTTATCCCGGGCCACACGATGTTGGATCAACGGTAACCGAACTCTGCAAACGCGTCATGCTGTTCGGCGGTCAGGCAACCATTGATAAATACAAAGGGAACCCGAACGTGCAGGCACACGGGCCCGGCTTCAGTAAAATATTGTTAGGCGACGATGTCGTCGACCGCTGGGAAGACTATCTGGATTTGATGGTCGATAGTATTTTTCAGAACGGAGGTCGCAGTTGCATTAATGCTTCCGGCGTCTGGGCCTCTCGACATACCGAAGCCATTGCGGATGCGATTGCAAAACGCATCGGACCTGCAGGACCCACCTCGATGACCGATCCTGAAGCGCCACTGGCTGCTTTCACAATGACCGGCGCTGCCCAATCCATGAACGGCTCGATTGAAGCCGGCTTAAGCGAGCCCGGCGTCACGGAAGTCACCGCCCAATATCGAGACGGCGATCGATTGATTGAACTCGAACGTTGTGATTATCTCAGGCCGACCATCGTGCATTGTAAAAACACCGACGCGACATTGGCGAACACCGAATATATGTTCCCGATGGCTTCAGTCGTGCAATGCGAGCAAAAAGACATGTTGAAAAACATTGGTTCAACGTTGGTCTGTACGGCGATTACAGAAGACGAACAATGGTCGCAGCAGTTACTGGATGCGACTCATATCGATCGTCTCAATATCGGTCCGATCAAGACCAACGCCTTGAATTGGCTCCAGCCACACGAAGGAAATATCGTCGAATTTCTCTTCCGCGCACGTGCCTTCCAGAATGAAACACCGGCCGCTCATTAAGAGTTCGGTATTTCGTGGGTTTCAATACTGCATGATCAATGTAGAGTCACTGTCTGGCAATCCGTCTAGATGAAATAGAATTCAGCGGATTTTCTTGGCATGTCTTGAATGAAGAGTGCTATAATCGTCGACTCACTTGCAAAGCGATTCTGACGTGAATGGATTGATGATGTTAAATTCAAGTTCTCCTCTAAGCCTGTCACTGGTTCTCGCTTTTACGCTGATTCTGCCATCAGGCTGTGGGAAGACGGATGTAGCGGACTCAACCGCGGATAAAACTCCAAGCCAAACTGCGGACGGCGCCGCGGACCAAACTGTTGATGAATTTCACGCATACGCAGCGACCGTTCTGCACGACTTCAGTCAAACACAATTGAAAACGTTTGCGGCGAACGTCGATCAAGACGGGGATGGAGTTGTTACCAATGTGGAATTTAATAATCGATTTGAGGTTCTGGATCAATTTAGAGAAGCAGAGCTTTCTATTGTCGCTCCCGCAATTAGTTCCACCGCAGATGCGACTTTGGAATTAAAAAGTGATCCGGCTGCTATTCCAACGATAAGAAAACCCGGTGAAGTGACGGTGTTGTTGATCACTGCCGAAGAACTCGTGGATTCCTGGCAACCGTATGCAAAGTGGAAATCACAAGGTGGTAAATCCACAAGGATCATCAGCGTGGAGTCGATTGCCAAAAAATATAAGGCGAAAAACATCCAGGAACAGATTCGACTCTGTGTGCGCGATCACATTGATCGATATCAGACCCGCTGGATAATATTGGGCGGCGATAGTCTGCCAGGAGGAAACGGACTGGTTCCGGGCGGTCATACGACAATGCATGCACAGGAACCAGAGGGGATTCCGACCGACATCGTTTATTTGAGTAAAACAGACTGGGATGCCGACGGTGATGGAATCTATGGCGAGTGGGAAGATGATCGCAAAGCAATTTCCTATCCGGACGGTAGTGTGGGTTTAGGGCGCATTCCAGTAAGAACAGCCGCCGATGTGAAGGCGTTTACGGAAAAAGTCATTGCCTATGAATCACGATATCCCACTGGTGATTTCGCTCAACAAATGGTCTACACCTGCACTGACAACCCCGCATATGCCAAACTTCGCAAGAGTTGGGATGGGCACGTTTCCAAAGTCTGGCAGCAAGGCAAAGTCAGTCGGTTCTTTTCTGAAGTGACTCCCTGGGATAAAAAAGATGAACCGGGAAGCTACGACTTGAGTGCCGAACACCTGGTCTCTCTCATCAATGGAAAGACGACAGGAAAACTGCATATTCACGGGCATGGTCACCTGCCGGGATGGGTTCTTGAAGACTCAATGTTCTCTGCGAAACACGTTGGTCAATTGAAGAACGATGGAGCGTATCCGTTAATCACAACGGTCTCCTGCAATACAGGCGAGTACGACTCACCTGAGGACCCCTCGATCGTCGAGTCAATGATCCGCCAACCACAGGGTGGCTCGGTCGCGGTTGTCGCTCCCATTCGAACGGGTAAACCGCACTTCCACGAACGCTCGGATTTTCGCTTGATGGTTCTGGAAGGAAAACTTGACGGAACCACAATGACGATGACCCGCTATTGGTCGCACGGTCTGGGACGCGGCTTATCTACCGGAGAAGCTTTGATGCAGGCAAAAGCCGATATGACAGAAGATGCACTCAAGACTCCCGGCTATCATCTTTGTATTTGTGAACTAAATTTGCTCGGTGACCCGACATTGGGTATGCGGTCAAAATCACCACGCACACCAAAATTGATCGCGCCAAAAACAATTGGTACGGGTAAACAGACCATCGTAATCGAAACTGACGCACCAAATAGCACGATCTGCCTCTGGAGAGGGAATGCGATTCATGCGATGAAGCCAACAGATGCAACAGGCAAAGCGACATTCGAGTATTCTAATTCGACTGCAGGCACATTATTGGCGACGCTCAGCGGGCCAAATTTGAATAGAGTAACGGCGCAGATCGAAGTGAAATGATCAGGCAGATTTGGCGAGCTGAGGCCGATCGTATTCTCGAACCTGGTTGGCAATGCCTTGCGGAGATTCAGAGAGCATCCAGTCAATAATACGCCAGTCCGACCAGCGAGGGTCAGGGTCGGTTGAAGAGGCACTGATGAAGCCCAGGTGGCCGCCATGTTTTGTAAGATGCATGGTCACCTTGTTGTGGTTTGCTACTTTTTCCATGATTTCTGAATAAGTATCGACGGGAACGAGAGGATCGTCTTTTGCTGTGACAATCAAAGTGGGAACATCGATCTCTGTCACTAATTCCGTGGGGCTGCATTGCGAATAATAATCTTCCGCTGATTCGTATCCGATCAGGGGCGCGGTAAATTGATTATCAAAGTCATGCATGTTTTTGGGGTAATTGTCCCCGGATATTGTATGTGTGTGTGCATTTAAGTGATGTGAGGCGCGGACGTGTTTGATCAGATTGCTGATAAAATGCCGCTGGTAGTGTCCGAAAAGAGGTTTGCCAAACATTTTGACGCTTTCGGATAATCTAATAGGTGGATTAAGTACAAAAGCGCGGTCCACCATCTCGGAGACATCATTTTTTCGGCCAAGATAATTTAAGGTAATCGTGCCACCCAGCGAAAAGCCGGCAATACCAATAGGAGAACCAGGACACAAAGTCTCAATGCGTTCGATGGCAATTTGTAAGTCGTGAAAGTTACCTGCATGATAAGGGGACTTTGCCAGACCGGACCCCGCCCCGCAGCCTCGCAAATCCAGGCGAAACACACGGACCCCTTTTTCGTTCAACTTGTGTACCAGACGGATCATGTAAGAACTGCCATGGCACCCTGAGAGTCCATGCAGCAGAATCACCACACGGTCTTCCGGATTCCAATTTTCAGGGCAATCATCGTGCAGAATCAGCAGATCATTATCGGGCAGGCGCAGACTATGTTGTTCGGCTTTATAGGCGACTTTGATTCGAGAGTGAAACTGTCCCACAATCGTTTGAAGGTGCGCGTTCCGATAGAAACGGTGCGGTACAAACGGCGGAAATACAAGATCTGAATTCATTTAGTTCTCTCAGGACTCTGGTTATTATAACTGATTAAACGAAAGCAGCGGTGGTCGGCTTAATTGTTAAATCAGAAACATGGGCACGTGGTGGTAGCTGACAGATCATTAAAACGGCAGCGGCAACATCTTCAGGCTGTAATATTTTTGCACGATGTTCTTTACTGACGGGCACCGGTCGCGCATCCAGAATCGGAGTTTCCACTTCACCTGGATAAATGGTCGAGACTCGAACGCCACGGTCTTTTTCTTCCTGTGCCACAGTGGTTCCCAAAGCGGCCATGGCAAATTTTGAGGCATTGTAGGCAACTCCCCCCAACAGAGCGGCACGACGTCCCGAAATCGAACAGATATTCACAATCAATCCGTCCTGACGCTCACGCATTTGAGGCAGCACAGAATGCATACAATTGAAAGCGCCGGTGGCGTTCACCGTCATCAAGAGGTCCCAGTCTTCGGCAGAAACCACTTCCATCGAACGATCACGACAATTAATGCCGGCAGAGTGAACAAGAATATCGATCTGACCCGCTTGTTCATTCGCCCATTTGAAGAAGGTCGCGACACTATCACGGTCTGCAACATCCAAGGCATGGTATTTGATTTTTCCTTCCGCCTGAGCGGCGAGCGTTTCCAGAGGTTCGGTCCTTCTACCACCAATGAGCACATTGGCGCCCGCCTGAACCAGACTCAACGCACAAGCGGCTCCGATTCCCGTTCCTCCGCCTGTAATGACGACGTTTTTATTCTCTAATCCCGACATGATCCTATTTCTCTATCTGATTTACATATTGTGGGTTACGCATGCTCTGCGCGGAAGTATATGACTTTCTCCCATTTTACGAAATAGAGAAAAAAAGGAAATGATCTGAACACAGAAAGGGGACTGAATATCAGACTTCGGTAGCAGGCGGTTCTGCCTGCTTTCGCTTAGGATGTGCAAGTAAGAAGGTGATCAGCACAAACAGGCCAAATAAGCTGTAACAGACGGTAAAGACCCACGGTTCAGCCTCCATGAACAGGGCATCATGCACCCAGGATGCGATGAAATCGCCTTGATAGCTGCTTTCCCCTGACTTGTCTCGCAGCCATTTTTCCAGTGTGGTTAAGGGACAAATGACTCCCGTGATCGATTCAGCAACCACAAACAGGATCGAAACGAGATGGATTACGCGAAATTTAAAATTCCGAACCCAGCCCCAGCCTGCCAGGGCGCCGATGGTGATAAAAATTTGCCCGAAGAGCACAAACAGCACAAACGCGAAATGAATAACAACGGTGAAATCGGCACCCAGTTTATATAGATATTGCGTGTCATGGAAATTCATAATTCGGCCCTGTAATGTTTCATGCTAAGATAAAAAATCAGGTTCGTTTTCAAAACGCTGTATTAGAACGGCACTAATTTAGAGACTTCAAAATAGGGAATTATTCCGGAAAACTGTAAATAGTAGTAAAAAACAGGTGGATCTGGAAAAAAGTGAATCCCTGCTGGAAATGTGTGAATCAGATTCAGAGACATGTCTCTGAGGAGTTTGAGAAAAATGAAGTTCTACTGATTCGTCCGTTTGTTCATACAAACACGGCTCATGTTCCGGTATACTAAGCACAGAGAAAAGAATCGTTTCGTTGGTTCTTTTACATGCAATCGAATCGAAAAATGGAATGGTTCTGCTCTGGTTTATGTCTATAGATTTATATCTGTAGAATCGATCTCGTCGCCAGACAGAGCGACACATCGGGAAGGATAATTTGATGTCATCCACCGGACATCAACAAGTCGATGATCAACTGGAAGCTGAGTTATCTGCCACAGGAACTCAGCCCCGTTCTGGAAAGACATTACAGTTGATGCGCAAAGTTCGAAGAGGTCGTTTGCGGTTGCCGATTACCTTAAGTGTGATTCTGATGGTCATGAATCTCGCATTGATGGTTTTCTGGATCATACTGGCGGCTCAAATTTACTGGTGGACTGCCCTGGCGATCGGCACGGTAGTATTTGTGTTGATTCTGGTCGGATTGTCTCTGTATCTGGTATTGACCATCAAGGAAGTGCGCCTCAGTCAGCGCCAATCTGATTTTATAGATAGCGTAACACATGAATTGAAGACGCCCCTCGCCTCGCTCAGGTTGTATCTGGAAACGTTGCAGATGCGGACACTTTCTGAAGAGCAACGCGTTGAGTTTTATGCAACAATGAAAACCGAACTGGAGCGGCTGGACCACTTGATTTCCCAATTACTCGAGGTGAAAAGGTTGGACGCCCTCGGTATGGAAACCGATCCAGAAGATATCCTGCTAGAGCCATTAGTCAGGCATTGTGCGCGCGTGGAGTGTACTCGAAGGCAATTGGAAGTCGATCAGGTATTTGAGTTCGATTTTGAACCTGCCCTCATTCATACGAGGCGGATTTTATTGGAAATGATCTTTCGAAATGTAATCGACAACGCCATCAAATATGGCAGCAGTGAACCACAGATTTTGGTTCAAGTTCGCGTCAGTAAAGGCGGCCGCGTCATTACAAGGGTTATGGATAATGGCGAAGGGGTAGACCCGGAAATTCGTAAAGATATCTTCAAGATCTTTTACCGGGGAGAGAGTGAGCTGGAAAGAAAGAAAACAGGGACCGGTCTCGGACTGTATATTGTCAGAACGCTGGTGCATTTGCTGAAAGGAAAAGTGACCGTTCATGATCGACTGGATCAACCGGGAAGTGTTTTTGCCATCGATCTGCCGGGGAGAGCTGAAGAATGAAGTTGCTGATCGTCGAAGATGAAATCACACTTGCGCAGGGATTAAAGTTCAATTTCGAACAGGAAGGTTATACCGTTCAGACTGCCGAAGATGGTCCCACTGCCATCAATTACTTTCGTGAGTGTTATGAAGCAGGTAATGACAATGTTGATCTTGTGGTACTGGATTTGATGTTGCCAGGTATGAGTGGTTATGAAATTGCCAAAGAGATTCGCAGAATTGATGAAGTCGTTCCGATTCTGGTTCTGAGTGCCCGCGAGCTCAGCGAGGATAAAGCCTATGCCTTCGATTGCGGCACCGATCAGTATATGACGAAACCTTTTGCTTTGCCCGAGTTACTCAGCCGTGTCAAAAATCTGCTAAAACGGAAAAGTATCGTTCAGAGTATGCCAGCCCCGACGAAAAAAATCCCAACGCTCTATCATTTTGGAAATGTAACAGTTGACTTTGAATCATTTGAAATTGAAGTCGGACAGGAACGAAAAAGCCTCACGAATCTCGAATTGCGATTGTTGAAATATTTCATAGAACATGAAGGTATGGTGTTAACCCGAACGCAGATTCTGGAAGATGTCTGGGGCGAACAATCGGCCTTCGTTACGACACGCACCATCGACAACTTTGTCTTGCGGTTACGCAAGTTGATCGAAAATAATCCCGCAGAACCGGCCTATATCGTTTCGGTGCGCGGTGCAGGATATCGCTTTATGCCCGAAGAATCGCCTGGGTAAATGTGTGGACATGTGTAACTTTTCAGGCGGTTTCGAGTCCAAAAACCTGGTAATTTCAAGATTTTTGTCACTTTGACAGAACTTTGACAATTCTATGACTCTTACCAGACAACGAATTCCGACCTCATTGATAGAATTCCGCTGATGTAGGGGAGCAGTGAAATACTGAATCCTGCTCATGAATTAATCAAACACCTAGACAATAAAATGAGGGCATCATGTCGAGTGGAATTCTTGATCAACCTGTTGAGACAAAACCGGCTTTGTCATCTCAACCCAAGAAATCAAATAAACGCGAAGAACGCGAGCAACTGATTGCCAAATATCATAAAGAACATTTGAACTGGGGCAATGTGGACTGGGTCGTCCTGATCTGGATGGCGGGAATTCACATTGGCGCTGTCGCTGCTTTGTTCTTCATCACCTGGCAAGCCGTGGTGACCTGTCTGGTATTACACTGGGCAACAGCCAGCATTGGCATCTGTCTGGGATACCATCGCTATCTCTCGCATAAGGCGTTTAAGCTCCGTGCACCCGCTGAATTTTTTGTTTTGCTGTGTGGTGTACTTTCGGGAGAAGGTTCCCCTTTAACCTGGGCTGCCACACACCGTTTACATCATCAGAAGTCAGACAAAAAGGGCGATCCTCACTCCCCCTTTGAAGGAACCTGGTGGTCTCACCTGCTCTGGTTGTTCGTCTATCGTAGTAAAGAGATCAACGAGAAATTTAACGAACACTATATTCCCGATTTTAAAGATCGTCCGATGGTTCAGTTCTTCGAAAAGACATATCCTCTCTGGTTGATTGGGTCTGGTTTTGCCATGTACGGTTTCGGCTACGCCCTCGGAGGCAACTACATGGGGGTATCCATGTTGCTCTGGGGCCTGTGTGCTCGAATGGCTTTTGTATATAACTCAACCTGGTTCGTGAACTCGGCGACTCACTTGTGGGGCTACCGCAATTACGAAACCACAGATCAATCTAAAAACCTCTGGTGGGTTGCCATCGTCGCTTACGGCGAAGGCTGGCATAACAATCACCACGCGCATCCATCCGTAGCACCCGCCGGTCACCGCAAATGGGAAATTGATATTACCTGGTGGTCAATCAAACTCCTGCGAGCTGTCGGCATGGCCTATGATGTGAATGATCGCATCCCCCAGAAAGGTTCTGAACCAGAAGTCGATCCGGAACCCGGCAAGAACGGAATTCTCGTAAAATAATTTATGTCTGATTGCGACAAACAGACTTTGAATCAAAGGCCATTATCAGAGAAATCTGATAATGGCCTTTTTTAGTAAACTGATTGTCAAGATGAAATCTGTAACAGATATCCGGAGTGCAGCACATCTTTGCACAGCAGTAATTTGCACTCGTTTATGAGCGATTAAAATTCTTATCGCCCTTTACTTTAGCATCTTCCGCTTTCTTGAGGGCCGCCTTTAGTAGTTCGATTTGTTTGAAAGCCGCTTTGAGCTGTTCGACTTCATTCGAAAGACGCTCAATTTCAGCTTGCTTTTTCAAGATGAGATCTCTGCCGCCCTTTTCGTATTGCAGGTGTTGAACGATCCTTTCTATCACAACCGGATCTCCAAACCATTGAATCTTCTTACTGTGACGAGACGTTGTGTACGATGGATATGCTTGTTGCATAGGCGGCGGGCCGACTGATGGTAGAGTAACAGTTAAGCCGCGGCGAACCGCGGAATTCCCATAACTCGCGGGGTCCCCATAATGTGACATGCCGGAAACTTGAGCCTGAACAGACACCTTCTTGCTTGTTTGTGCCGCAAGCAATTGTTTGAGTAGCGACTCCATTCGATCGACGCGTTTTTCCAGCGAATTCGAGTTGTTCTGAGGAGACTGTATGCTCCCTTCTTTTTTAGGGGTGACTACTAAGAGGGAAGTACCTCCATCAGGTACTCTCGCTTCAAGAACATCCACCTTATCATTGATGATTGTGGGACGAGAAGATTTACCTTGGATCTCTTGAGGATTCAGCAATGTACCAACATTGCTATCAATTTTACCTTTTTTCCCAACAGGTTTCACTTTTACAGTAACACTTTTCACCCCCTCTAGTTCTTCGACCTTATCGGCTTCAATATTGGTATCGAAAACCGATGCAGAAAAGGTATCCAAGTCTGTAGGCGTCTCATCTTTTTGTGCCAAAACTATGGTGGCTGCCATCGGCAAAACTCCAAATGCGATCGCCAGGATTAATATTTTTACGATCGGTGATGCCGGCTTTCCGAATTCGTTCTTCAAAATCATTTCAACTCTCCGTTTCAGTGAACAGGAATGACCAAATCCGCTTGCCAACACAGGCGAAGGGATTTGCCCTGACATGATAAATTCATTGGTACGTAGTAACGCTTCTCCATAATCCGCTAACTGATCCGGAAATATGTGGAGGACTAGCGCGTCACAGCATGCTTCTTCCGCAGCACGCAACTCGCGACACACCCACCAGATGATCGGATTCCACCAATAAAGTGAAATTACCACGACTTCCAGAAAACGAACCCAGTGGTCCGCGCGTCGCAAATGGGCAAATTCATGAGCGACGATGGTAACTAGTTGACTACGATTCATTCCATCAACTAATTGCTGCGGTAACACAACAAGGGGCGGATAAGCTGCAGGCCAGACCATAGGACTCACTGTCGCTTCGGTGAGACGTATTTCTGGTAAACGGCGGAACGAAAACTTTGTGGCGATCAACTCGGCAATCGTCTTCAGCTCGGCTGTTGTCGGCATTGTCTGACGCATGAGCCGATGGAAGCGAAAGATTCGAAAACTGAGCGTAAGGATCCACACCAGAGAGCCAACAACCCAAACCAAAGATCCCGCCGAGATAAACGACGAGCACAAT
>NZ_CALEMX010000227.1 GCF_937910335.1 uncultured Gimesia sp.
TAAAGTACTCATATGCAGTGAAAGTCTTTTACAAAAAAGAAAAACCGTCTGTAGTTAGAAAACTGGCAATAGAGAAAACTATTTTTTTGCCGATGTTTCCTGGGCCACTTTTTTACCTGACTTGTCAGGTAAAATTTTCATCGTTGCCATGTAACCGGCTTTCAGAATATTCTCCAGATTTTCTACTTCAGCCCAGACACGAATCGTTTTTCCATGAATGGGTTCGACTTCCACATCTATATAAGTAATCTTGCCGTGAAAGGTATCATCTTCTATCGGTAGACGGACACCATGAATTTCCAATTGAACTTCAACCGGTGTCCCGACATTAAATTTCCAGGAATCTTCAATATTCACATGGCCTTCCACTTTGACTCGTTTGGTACTGACAACTTCCAATACTTCATCACCATGACGTACAACTTCGCCGGTAGAGCGAAACTTCTTCGTTACGATACCATCAAAGGGAGCCAGGATTTTTGTTTCTTCAAGCTGGGAATCTATTTCTGCAAGCTGCAATTTACTCATTGCGAACTCCAATTCAGCCTGTTCAATTTGTAAATCACTTTTCTTGGCATTCAGCTCCAGGCGTTTAATATCCAGAGTTGAGATGGCATTTGGTACGCGTCTATTAATCTCCAGATTCATTTCCAGCTCAACATATGCTGTTTCTTTCGCCGTTTTGGAATAACGAATCTCGATATCGTTAGATGAACGCTTTTCGGCAGTCTTGCGCGAAGCTTTTAATGAATCGCTCTTCAGTGCCGCAATGACCTGCCCTTTTTTGATTTGTTCTCCTTCGTTGGGTTCGACATATTCCAATACACCCGGACGATCACTGCCTAAGATCACACGATCAATCAATTTAATACGACACTCATTGACAATAATTGCGGAACCCGGAACTGTTGTAACCGATTTATCCTTCGCCTGATTTTCTGCCTCCAGATTATTTTCCGTCAGAATCAAACTTGACCCGATCAGCAGCATTAAACAAAACCAAGTTTTCATCGAGTTTAATTTCATTACTTCATCCTCAAATCTGAATCAGTTGCAGTGCTGGAAGCAAGATCACTTACCCAGGCGTGATTCTTTTAACAAGCCTGGTGACAATCATTGAACGACATATAAATATAGACACTTCTGAACCATATATCTAACGGTTCAATCACCCCGCTGACAAGCGATTTATGCTGTTGGTATAGTGTTTTTATTGGGCAGGTTCGGAACGTAACGACATGTTGAACCAGGACAGCTCGTCCGCACAAACAACACAACCATTGCATTTGACCCATGTTAACATTTGGTTTTGGAAATTTGTCCGCCTATCTGTTCTTTAGATTGATTGTAAGTAATGACCTGATGGGAAATTATACCCTGTTCTCTTCATACGCATGTTATACTTTGAATATTTGACCGTCTCTTATTTTTGAAAGCCGTTTATAGGACTCTTTGGTCCTGGATGGGTTACACAACTCTTCCGTTTCATTTACGCAACATCGCAATAAAATTGAGTTTACGACGTAATGCAATTTTGCAATCGCTCTTCTTCCTTAATAAAATGATAATATGAAAAGAGACTCCCGTTCAGGAAATAGTGTCCAAATACACTAAATATTGCTCTTTTCTAACTCTCGTATCGTATAATTTCTGAAGAGATCGTTCTTTAGAACTCGAAGCACTTGAAACATTCGAACTACCAAACAGGTAATCTAACTCGATGACAAGCACCCAATCGCCTAGCCAGACCCGTGAACGTGTTGTTCGTATTGCGCGGGAAATCGAAGAATTCGCTCATTCCAATGTGGCACCTGAGACATTCTTTCGCGAATTTCTCAGAAGAGTCGTTGCGGGTCTGGGTGCCACCGCAGGTGCGGCGTGGCTCATCGATGATAGTGGTCGACTTGCCGTCACCAGTGAGGTGAATCTGGCAGACACCGGTTTTTATGAAGAACCGGAAGCCATCCTTAAGAACCAGCGTCTTTTATCTGATGTATTATCGACTGCGGAAGCACGTATTTTTACCGCAGATAATGATTCTGACATCCATTTACCAACAGATAATTTAATTGTTGTCGCAGCACTATCGATTCGCAAGAAACCGATTGGTGTCATCGAAATCTTCCAACGATCGAACTCGCCGAAACAGGCTCATTCTGGTTATCTGCAATTCGTCGAACAGATGTCAGGATATGCTTCGCATTATCTGGAAGAACGCGAGAAAGCCAGTAAGACCGATGCCTCTCTGGAAGTCTGGGAAGAAGTCGATCAATTCGTTCAGCAGATTCATCGCAGCCTGGACTTAACAGAAGTCGCTTCAACTATCGTAAATGACAGCCGACAACTACTCGATGCAGATCGCGTCAGCTTAGCCATGCAATACGGCAAGAAAACTGTGATCGAAGCCATTAATGGTCAAGACAAGGTCAATAAACGCGCAAACACCGTAAGATTACTTTCAAAACTGTCCAACAAAGTTCTCTCCATGCGGGAGACATTTCTCTATTCAGGTTCGGTGGATTCGATTCCACCTCAAATTGAAGAGCCACTGGCAGACTATCTACAGGAAAGTGGGACACGCATGATCTTGATCGTGCCACTCTTTGAGCCTGAGCCGGTCATTAAAAACGACGATGAAGCCTTAGGTGGTCGCAAAAAAGAGGTCCCTAAAAAACTGATTGGAGGCCTGATTATTGAACAGATCACAGACAGCCAGCCAAGGCCTCACCTGGAAAGCCGGACAGAATTATTATCAGGGCATATTTCCAGTGGTATTGCGAATTCACGCAGTTACGAAAGTATTTTCCTGATGCCCTTATGGAGGTTCATTGGACGTTGTTTTGCTGCGTTACGCGGGAAGACTTTACTCAAAACAGTGGCGATCATCGCGATCATTATTGCCACTGGTATTACACTGGCATTGGTACCTTATGATTACCGTGTCAGCTGCGATGGCAGACTGATGCCTAACATTCAACGGGAAGTATTTACCAACTGGGAAGGTGAAGTGGTCGCCATTCACGTGGAAAGTGGCCAGCGGGTGAAAAAAGGGACTCTACTGGTTGAAATTCGTAATGAAGATTTACAGGCACAAGCTCTGGAAACACAAAACAAATTGAACGAATTAAAACTAATGCTGCTCACCTTGAATGCAAATTTACAATCTGGAAATAGCAGCAAACGACCATCTGAAGATATCATTCGGCTGCGTGGTCAATTTTATGAAACAAAAACACAAATTTTTGGCGTGCAGAAACATCTTGAAATTCTGAACAGTCGTCTTGATAAACTGAATGTCAAAGCCCCGATTGACGGCGTGGTCACCACGTTTCAGATCGAACAGCTCCTGAAAAATCGCCCTGTCCAGCGTGGTGAATTACTTTTGGAAATCATGGACAGTACCGGTCCCTGGCAATTAGAACTTGATGTGGAAGAAAAGCGAATGGGGCACATTCTAAGAGCCATAGATAAAAAAGGAGATACCGACTTACCGGTTGAATTTATTCTGGCAACTTCGAATGAGGTGACTTATGGAGGCGAAGTCAATGATATTGCCACACGTGCCAATACATCTGAAGAAAGTGGCAGTATTGTTGAAATTTATGCCACGTTCAACAAAGAAAAACTGCCAAAAGACTCGTTACGTATTGGCGCGGAAGTCAGCGCAAAAATTGACTGTGGAAAACGCAGTCTGTTTTACGTACTCTTTGGGGATGTCGTAGAAACCTGCCGACGATTCTTCTGGCTGTAAGGTAACCAGACTTATTGATTGGTAAAGTAACTGATTAATAGGGGTGAATTGGTAGCATTACACACCGGCATCCAAGGAAAACTCAAAAGTAGAATGGCTACTTTGCCTGCCCTCGCTTCGATAATGAGATCAATAATCAGGATAAATATTAATATTTAATCATGAAATCCATAGCTATATAGCTCACAATTTTTCAAATGAAATTTTAAAGAGATCAATTTATCCTGCAATGATGAAAAACCTTCAGAGTTTCCAGAAGTAAATTGAACTTTCCCACGAATTTCATCCCCTGTGAAAGACATTCTTGGAACGTCAGAAATACGATTTCCTGATGCGTCCAGCACATCCATATATATCGAACCCTGTTTAAATGTCTTTGCATTTAAATAAAGATGCTTTCCGCTAAATTTAATCGGTACTGTTGTAAGTACACCACCGTTTTCATTTGCATCTACGGACACAAAGCGATCTTTCTTCCAACTCACTAATCCAATATTACAAGTGTATTTTGTTTTACGTCCGGTGTTTTTTTCACGATAAAGACATGGCGTTCCATGAGTATAATTTGCTCCACTGTAATATAGCCTGATTTCATCTCCATATTCAAAAGCAGTGGATGCCCCGATTTGAATCCCCTCATCCCATTCTCCCTTTTTACCCCTTGGAATAATCGGCTTTCGAAATGACCGATCCCAACGAGTTAAATCTCGGGAGCTAGCAAACTGCACTTCCATGGGTCCTTCATGATTTCCATATCGAGCATTATTGTTAATTGTAAATATCCATGGGAAAGCAATTGTGCAACTTTCATGAGGATAGGCACTAATACCATAAAATTCTGTTCGAACCAGTTTTTGATCATCTTCCACATCAAGTAGATGTCGCGCAGATTCAATCCGCCCCATTGATCCATAATCATCGCGAGCATCTGCCTTAAAAATGGGACGAGATGGTGTCCAATCTGAAAAATTTTTACTGGTGGAAAGCCCAAAACATCTGCGAATATGTCCTCTGTTATTTGTCACTAACTTTGGGAAAGCAATATATTCTTTTCGATAAGGATCATAATGCCCTGTAATCACATCGCTAGATCTGCAAAAAGGTTTTTCATTGACTTGCGTCCAATTCAAGCCATCAGGTGATACCATAAGATGGGCTCCATGCGCTGGCTTTTGACGCCAGCAAATCATTTTGTATCGTTTTGCAGGATTCGACTCTTGATTATCTTTCATTACACTTGCGAGAAGATATCCGTTCAAAACGGCATTATGCTTTGCTCCACTTTTTGATTTCACGGTGCCCACAAGTGGTTTCTTCCAGTGAATTCCATCAGTACTTGTTGCATAGTGAGTGGAAAAGTGAGGAAATTCATCGGTAGCATCACTGAAATACCACATTTTGAAAATATCCTCTTCCTTGTCAAACAGTACCGTGCCATAAATTTGAAGTTTCCATCCTTCGAATGGCTCTTCAGCTTTCAACAAAGGATTATCAGGATGTTTCAAGCCTTCATGAAGATTGAACGAAACATTTTTGGAACTGCTAACCAAATCTTGATCTACAAAAAGCTGAACCCGATTTCCTGCATTATAAATAGAGTTATTGATCTGCATCTCTTCTGCAGACAAGAGCTCTGTTTGTAAAACAGATGTTATTAACAGAACCACAGCGCAGGTTAAATCATTTATTGGCATGGAGAATCTCTCAAGTCATTTAAATCATTGAATATCAATTTGTGTTTTTGGCATCGCATGCCGCTTTCATTTCAGATCATATGACCTGAAATCCCCCAGTTGGGTTAAGTCTGAATCGCTACCAATTTCGACACGCGCCACTCTCTGCCTGGCGCGCACCAAAGTGCGAAGAATCAAAGGTGAAATCCAAGATCATAAAAAAGCTCCCTTGATCATCAGAACAAGGGAGCTTTTTCTTGAATCGTTCAACACACTGAAATTACGGCTTTTTAGTTGCTTTTGGTTCTTCCTTCTTTGGTTCTTCTTTTTCAGAATCTTTCTTGGGTGTTTCTGCTTTCTTGGCGTCCTTATCATCATCGTCATGACCTTTATGATCGTGACCTTCATGATCGCCATGTTCTAGATCAACATGAAAATGATCGTCGCCAATATCCAGATGAAAGTGACCTTCCAAATCGGACTCTGCTTTGACCGATTCGGGAATCGCTTTTCCTTCAGCGACAAATCGGGATGATTTCCCTTTGGCTTCCCCTTCTAAGGGCTTGGCTGCCAGAGGAATTTCATGCTCTTTTTCACCCACTTCCAGATCGAAATCAAGCGATTCCGCTGCGATCGGAAATGCGGTTTTCGCATCGGGGCCCAAAACATACGCCGTCAAGGTTCGGCCTTTGTTATCGAACACCACTTCGAGATGATATTGTTCTTCACCGACTTCTAGAAGATGTCCCCCGTTTGGCCCATCCTCATGCCCATGATCATGAGCGTGTTCTGCTTCAGAAGAGGCATTTGAATCCTTGTCGCTAAAAGTCCGAGTCTCCTCTTTTGATGAACATCCCACAAATAATGCTAAACTGATACCACACACTGCTACCTGAAACGTTTGAGAGAAACGCATTTTTCATTCCTTAATCTAAGCGTACCATTTTTTGAATTATGATTGAACTAATTTTTGCCCCGCAGTCACTCACTGCCTTCAGCAGATCATAGCAAGATCTCGCATAAAGAAAAGCAGTTTGCAATCGTTTTGTAAAAGCTTAATGAATCCCTTCTTCTCGAGCCTCTAAAATAATCGATTCATCATCCTGAATATAAGATGTTCCTCGATAATATTTCGCTACGAATACAAACAGTACTGCAGCAATAAACATCATTCCAGAGAAAAACCAGTAGTAGTTGGCTCCTTCCAAATGCGATCTTTCTTTATCAATCATAATAACCTTATTCACCCCTGCAGTCAGCAAATTCCCGACTGTGACAGATAGAAGAAAGAGTGACATAATAAATGATTTCATCGACTTGGGAGCCTGGATATAGGAAAACTCTAGACAAGTAATTGAAACCATTACTTCACTCGCTGTGAGCACTAGATACGGAATTACCTGCCATAAAATATGTGGTGGATTTGTCAAATTATTATCAATTTGAATTTGAATTAAAGCACTAATACCAAATGACGCCGCTGCCAAAAAGAAACCAATGGAAATTTTTCTTAACGGAGTTAGTGGAAAGACCTTATTAATCAAAGGATAAATCACGTAAGTAAATACGGGAATGAGTGTCAGGATAAATAAGGGATTGAATGCCTGAATCTGAGCGGCACTGATTTTATAGTTACCAATATTCGGATTCATTTGATTTCCTTGGAATACCCAGGAAGAACCGGTTTGATCAAATAACGACCAGAATATTGGCAGAAAAACATAAAAAAGAATCGACAAATTAAGTAATGCCTGCAATCCCTCTTTACCGAACGTATCTTTACGAAATTTTTTCCATCCCGAAGGGGGAATATGAACAAATTTATTACGCCCCATCCAAAATAGAATGGTTGCAATTACCATCAAGATTCCCGGTATTCCAAAAGCATAATGAGTCCCATAAATTTCAAGGATTTTTGGAATCAAAATAATTGAAATACACGCTCCCAAATTAATGGAAAAATAAAACCAACTAAAGACTTTGCTTAGTAAATGTTTATTCTGACTGCCAAACTGGTCTCCAACGTGTGCCGAGACACATGGTTTAATTCCTCCAGCACCAATTGAAATCAGAACCAGACCTAAATAGAGCCCGGAGCGTGTTGCATCAATGGCCAATGCCAAATGCCCTAAACAGTACACTATAGAAAGCAGGAGAATCGTTTTATATTTTCCCAAAAATATATCTGCGAGAAGAGACCCCAAAAGTGGAAAAAAATAAGCAGCAGCAACGAATAAATGGTAAGTGGCCTTCGCGTCCCCCTCAGACATATAATCTGCTTCACC
>NZ_CALEMX010000228.1 GCF_937910335.1 uncultured Gimesia sp.
CGTTGTGCTGTTCGGGAGAGAGTAAAAATTCCGACTCTTGTGCCAGCACGACCGGTTTACCTAACTCCTGCTTCTGATTCATCCAGCGCGCCACCGGACAGAAATGACCGCCTGCACCCACGACAATTTTTGCACATAGTGTGCCATTAATGATCCACTCACCGCTTACACGTTCCATTGATTTGAAGGGTTCACCTAATCTAGTGCGCGCCTTACAACGTTTCAGTAAATAATCATCAAACTCACAACGACGAATCCCATAACTGACGATCTGAGAATACTCTGTCTGAATCGCCGTACCTCCGATGATCCCGGTACGAAAACGAGTAATCGGTTGCAGAACGTGATCTTGTTTGTAATCTGATAAATCCAGTTCCAGCAGATCAGCAACCGCTGGTGTAATCCAACCCGCGCATACTTTGTCGCGTGGAAAAGTAGCTTTATCCAATATAAGCACATCCAGGCCGGAATCGCGCAACCCCCATGCACAGGAGGAGCCTCCTGGTCCTCCGCCGATAATCAGGACATCGCATGCCTCACTGTCCATCGCCGTCTTATCCCTTACATCGTTTGAAACTCATTCAGTCTGATATAATTTGTCTCGTGTCCAGGGAATCTCATTATTACCGCCATTCGTAAAGACCACCTGAAATAATTGCAGCGAACCTGTCCGAAAAGAGGCTATCGAAGCTGACAGATAGAGACGCCAGGTGCGAACAAAATTCTCATCGAACATTCCGCGGACTTCATCAATATTTTGTTCATATCTTTGTAACCAATGCTCTAGTGTGAGAGCATAATGCAGACGAAGATTTTCAACATCCAGAATCGAGAACTTCTGAGACTCAAATATCCGCATCATCTCACTCAAACTGGGGACATGAGCACCAGGAAAAATTCGTTTTGTGGTCCAGCTATCTAACACACGGGGAGAGTTGCAGCCGATCGAATGGATCAATCCACGTCCCTCAAGTTTTTGACAACGGGAAATCACATTACCGAGCTCTTCATAATTCTTCAGTCCCACATGCTCCAGCATTCCAACCGACACAAATGAGTCAAAGTTGCCGGTAATATTCCGCCAGTCATCTTCCAGAAATTCAACCCGGTCACTCAATCCTTCCGCTTTAGCACGCTCACGTGCATAGATGATTTGTTCGTGCGAAACGTTAAAAGCTTTGACTCTGACACCATAATTTTTTGCCATATGCAAAGCCAGGGCACCCCACCCGCAACCAGCTTCAACGACAGTATCCCCCGGTTTCAAACCAACCTTACGACAGACATGATCCATCTTTGCAATTTGCGCTGCTTCGAGAGATTTTTTTGGATCGGAAAAATAGGCACACGTATAAGCCAATTGTTGGTCGAGCCAGAGTTTATAGAAATCATTTCCAATATCATAATGATGATGGACATTATTCCGTGCGGCATCGATCGTATTTCGACTTAACCATCTCAGGCAGCCCCGAATACCATCTCGATAAAAATGCTTCGCATTTATGGAAGGCATGCAGCGATTAATGGCTTCATTCAAAAAGACCAAACTTCCTTCTACTTCAATCGTTCCCTGAGAGTAGCCCTCTCCAAAATAGAGGCTTGGATCAATCAACAGTTTATAAAGCGTGCTGCGTTGATGGATATAAATACGAATAGACGGTGAAGAAATGGAAGTTGTGATTACAGAATCGTCCCACAAGACGATTTCTATTTCCGGATTGCCCAATTTCTGCAGCATGGTCCGCATTAACCATTTGTCAAATGCAGAGGCTTTACCGGCGGTGCGTTGCAGATCTGGTAATCCAGAATGAACGTCTGAATGAATGAGGCTGTTTTCGAAACCTGCTGTTCTTTCTAATTGAGCAGACTTCTTTTTTGCGTCGGACTTTATTGGATTCACTTTGATTCTCCCGATTTGCGACAATCAATTTTTACCCGGTTCGTTTTATATTTCGATATTCCTCAAAAGAATTAATGAAATCTGATCCTTCTATCTTATTTTCACATACACAATCATATTTTCAATTGTTTTTTATAGTTCTGATCACTTATCTTCTAAATTTTCAAAAACAAAAATACAGAAAATACCATTCCGGAAGTTTTACGGCCCCGTATTCAGTCGCTTTTTATCCAAGTAGTAATCTTTTATCTGAACGACTATCTGAACGACCGAATATTCTTACTTATCTTACGTGCCTGTCACTATTTTCCCAGAATTAATTTGATCCCTGTTTTTTTTCATTCCGGTAGCAGACTTTGATAATTTGGGCTTGGAATAGCGGTCAGTGAGGTGCTACAATTGAACACATCAATGTTTTTTTATCATTGATTTCACACCTTAATCCTCGCCTACCGATAAGAACTGTAAACTCCTGCCATTCCTTGAGAAAGAATCTTTCATGCTATCTATCTGGGGACCGGATACAAAACTCTGTGATCGCGTTTCGCGTCGTGAAGTTCTAAAAATTGGCGCATTGGGAATGGGTGGCCTAAGTTTGCCTCAGCTCCTGCAGGCAGAGTCTGCTTCGGGGAAGAGCAAACGTAAAAAAGCGGTCATCATGATTTATATGTGCGGTGCTCCTTCACACCAGGACATGTATGACTTGAAAATGGATGCCCCCTCTGAAATACGCGGGGAGTTCCGTCCGATCAATACGAAAGTACCCGGCTTTCAAATCTGTGAGCACCTTCCGCGTCTTGGTAACATTGCTGAAAAAATTATCCCACTTCGTTCTGTACATGGTTCACCCAGTGGCGCCCACGATTCTTTCATTTGCTATACAGGACGAACAACGCGTAACCAGCCAGCCGGAGGTTGGCCTTCCATTGGATCTGTGGTCTCAAAACTGCAAGGATCCGCTGATCCTGCTGTGCCACCATTTGTCGGCTTAGCGCCGAATACCGGCCATCCACCGTATGGCTCTCCCGGTCTCCCTGGATTTCTGGGGGTGAGCCATTCTGCCTTCCGTCCTTCAGGACCCGCGCGAAAGAACATGGTTTTAAATGGCATCGATTCATCGCGTCTGAATGACCGAAAACAACTACTGGCATCTTTTGATCAGTTTAAACGTGATGCGGATGCCAGCGGTTCAATGCAGGGCATGGACGATATGAACCAGCAGGTGTTCAATATCCTCACTTCTAATAGCCTGGTCAACGCGCTAGACCTTTCACAGGAAGATCCAGCCATTCGAGAACGTTATGGCAAAGGCGATCCAAAGAACTTTGGCGATGGCTCTCCACGTAACCTCGAACATTTCCTGATGGCCCGACGACTGGTGGAAGCGGGCGCCAGAATCGTCACTTTGAACTTTGGACGCTGGGATTTTCATAGTAACAATTTCAGCGGATTGAAAAGCTCTCACCTCCCGCTATTTGACCAGGGATTAGCCACACTGATTGAAGACTTGCACGAGCGCGGCATGGCTGACGACGTCGCTGTTGTCGCGTGGGGAGAATTTGGACGCACTCCCAAAATCAACAAAGATGCCGGCCGCGATCATTGGCCCGCTGTTGGCGGCGGATTAATTGCCGGTGGTGGATTCAAAACCGGCCAGGTGATTGGCAGCACTGATCGCCTGGGAGGCCAAATTGAAGACCGTCCGATTCACTTCGGCGAAGTGTTTGCGACATTGTATCATCACCTGGGAATTGATTACACAACTGCCCCCATTCGAGATTTGGCTGGTCGTCCGCATTATCTGGTCGATAACTATACACCGATGCCAGAAATCATTTGATCTCATTCTCACTTCGAAAAGCGGCTATCCTTTAGCTTTTCAACCCGACCCGCTACGATATGCATCAGCCGACAAGAACACGTTTCAGCTGATCGAAATTGAACGGGATTGATGATGGTAAGAGCAGGGATGGATGACGCTTTACTGGAGAAATTGCACGAGTATTGGGGCTACTCCGAATTTCGTCCCCTCCAGCAGGAAGCCATGCAGGCTGTACTGGAAGGCCGCGATTCGCTGGTCGTGCTTCCCACGGGTGGAGGCAAATCTCTCTGTTATCAGGCACCTGCATTGTGCATAGACGGAATGGCGGTGGTCGTCAGCCCCTTGATCTCGCTGATGAAAGACCAGGTCGATGCTTTGCGCGTCTGTGGGATATCAGCCGCCTACCTTAACAGCTCGCTCGAACAGGAAGAATCACGACAAGTCTTAAGAGAAGTCCGTGCAGGTAAAATCAAACTCCTTTATGTCGCACCTGAGCGGCTGATGCTGGAAAGCATGCTCTGCATGCTGGCAGAGATCAAGCTGTCATTTATCGTGATTGACGAAGCCCATTGCGTGAGTATGTGGGGACATGATTTCCGCCCCCATTATCGTGAATTAAAAGAGCTGAAAAACATCTTTCCCCAATGTGGAATTCACGCCTATACTGCGACCGCGACTGAAGAGGTTCGCTCTGATATTGCCATCCAACTTGGATTAAAAGATCCGGAAATTCTGATCGGTTCATTTGATCGTCCCAATCTGACATATTCTGTGGCCCGTCGCGCGGATCGTTTTTCACAAGTGTGCGAAGTGCTTGATCGACACCCTGAAGAGCCGGGGGTTATCTATTGCATTTCCCGCGCGGATGTGGAATCCCTGAGTGAGTCGTTGAACGATGCCGGCTACGAAACACGACCCTACCATGCTGGTTTACCTGATGAAAAACGTGCAGCCAATCAGGAAGCCTTCATTCAGGACCGCATTGATGCCATCGTCGCCACAATCGCCTTCGGAATGGGAATTGATAAACCGAACGTCCGTTATGTGATTCATGCAGGCTTACCCAAGTCATTGGAAAATTATCAGCAGGAAAGTGGCCGGGCAGGGCGTGACGGATTAGAAGCCGAATGCGTATTATTATACTCAGAGCAAGACGCCATGATCTGGAAACGGATTCTGGATGATCAACCCGATGAAGCCAAAAAAACGGCTTTTCAGTCACTTCAAGCCATGCAAAACTATTGTCATGCATTTGACTGTCGACATCGTTATCTGATGCAGCACTTTGGACAGGATCTGGAACAAGATTGTGAAACAGGCTGTGACCTGTGCCGTGGCGATTTCCAACAGGTAGACGATGCCCTGGAGACTTCTCAGAAGATCCTGTCTTCGATATTCAGGCAGGATCAAAACTTTGGTTCGTCCTACACGGCTGCGGTGTTAAAAGGCTCGAAAGACAAAAAAGTACTCGCCAATCGTCACGATCAACTCAGTACTTACGGCCTGCTCAAACACGAAAGTCTTTCGACAATACGCCACTGGCTGAATCAATTGGTTTCCCAAAAGTTCTTAACCAAAACCGCTGAATATCAACAGCTGCGGATCACCGACTCGGGTTGGCGATTATTACGGGGAGAAGTCACTCCACAATTGATGCGGACGACAGATCAAAGCAAATCCGAAAAAGCCCGTCCTGTCAAAAAACAATCGCAAGACGCCAACTGGGAGGGCGTTGACCAGGGGTTATTTGAACAACTACGAAATCTACGAAAAGAGATCGCGGGCGAGAAGGGTTTACAACCTTATATGGTATTCGGCGATGCCACTCTACGGGAACTGGCCCGCGACAAACCCAAATCTCAACCGGAGTTTTTAGAAATCTGGGGTGTTGGCCAGAAAAAGTGTGACGACTTTGGCCAGCAATTTCTGGAATGCATCGCGGAGTATCTGACATAATCTGGGGAACATCGTGAAATGAATCAAATCTTTGTGAAACGAGCTGACCTCACTGATATCGAAGTGCTCGTGCCGCTATTTGACAGTTATCGCGAATTCTATGGACGCAACAGCGATCTGGAGGCGGCACGCGCATTTCTAACCGCACGTCTCGAAAATAACGAGTCTGTCATTTTTATCGCACGCGAATCCGAGACTCCTGTTGGCTTCACTCAACTCTATCCCAGTTTTTCATCGGTCTCGCTCGCCCCCACGTTTATATTGAACGATCTATTTGTCACTCTGGAGAGTCGCAAGCAAGGGGTAGGTTCACTTCTACTATCGGCTGCCGTTGATTACGCCAAAACCAGGAATGCGATTCGGCTGACACTCTCTACGGAAGTCACGAATGAGACGGCGCAAGCCTTATATGAATCGACGGGGTGGATCAGAACCGAGCAATATTATACTTATGACTTTACAGTATAATACTCATTTCTGATCGAATCTCTCGATGAGGCTCTGTCTTACAATCGCCGTCGACTTAATTGCGCTGAAAAACTCTAGCGTACTTGCTTGATTCTATTATAATACGACCCGAACACTTGCGAACTTAGAGATCTACATTACTTTCACCCTGAGGGAAAATTGTGCATGTTGATGTTCGTTCTCAAACGCTGCAGGTCTGCATGGATTTTATCCGGATTGTTGTCATTGATATTGATCTCTCCGCTGAATGCCCAAAAACCAAAGACACCCGCAAGAGAACAGATTGGTGAAGTATTCGGTAAACCCGTTTATCGTGATGAAATCCCAACTGGGACAAACCAGGAACTTCACGATAAGTTACAGTGGCTCTTTTGGAATCCTGTTTTCGATCGGTACTATTTGAAACATAAGTCGAAGTTTGATTTGACAAAAAAAGAGGTCGCGAGCGCAACAGCGTATTTCACCAAAGTCGACGATTACATCAAAGGTGAGGCATTGCTTTTTCGTGCAAAATTGAAATCAATTGATGACCAGCTGAAGCAGCCGGGAATCACCGTTGATGTAAAGCGACGTTTTGAAAAAAAGAAACGAAAAATCCAGTTGGAATATAAACAGGATTCGATGATGTCTTGTCAACTTGAGGTCATTGAAATTGAAAATTTTGAGCGACATCTCTACAAGAACTATGGCGGTGGACGTATTCGATACCAGATGATGGGTTCAACAGCCTTTGATGCCACTCATAAATGGCTGGAAGACCAAGAGAAAAAAGGCCACTTCAAGATCACGGACCCAAAATCACGAACAGCTTTCTATCTACATTGGACTGACAAAGTTGACATTGGTATCATTGAGAATGACAAAGAAGATATCCAACAGTGGCTACTCAGACCTTCGTGGGCACCGAAACCAGTTCCTGAAAAGTGACATAGATCAGGCGAGTGAACGATTACTTCCCATTGTGGAGTTCCCTCGACCTCAAAAAGCGAATCTGTTGCATTATCATAATTTGAATCCACTTCATTGTATCAACTGCGGGAGCTGATCCATTATGAGTTTTGTCGCCATCACAAAAGTCAAATATCCGGATTCACTGAAAACAGAAATTCGTGATATCGGGCTGAATATGATTCCGATTGCCAAACAGCAGCCTGGTTTCATTTCGATTGGTTTCCATCGGTCTCGTACATGCAATGAAACAATGATGTATTGGGAGTGGGAATCCAAAGCAGATCATGAAGCTTGTATGACGTGCCATGCCTGGGCAAGTATTATGGCGCAATCCAAAGCCGCTTTCCAAAATGAAGAGACCGAATTTTCGATCGAGACGTTTGAACGCCTGGCATAAGAAGTAGTACTAACGATTTAATAAACTGAGTTACGAAGATCGCTTTTTATGCCGCGATACAGTGACAATCACTCAGATGATTCGCATCGCGTACTTATTTTTTGGTTGGTGGTGCGCCAATGCAAATCAGCTGTTCCTGACGATTGCCACCTGAGTCAGTGCCGACTCTGAGAAATAGTTGGCCGTCAACCGCAGCCGGACTGGCATAACAATCTGTGCCCAACTGATTGACGGCGACTTCTTTAAATTCTTTGGAATCCGCCTCAAACACGAAGGTCTCTCCCGAAAGATTCGAGATATAGATTAAGCCATTACAGAGGATAGGCGAAGCGCTAAAGGAACCTCGGAGCCGGTTTTTCCAGAGAACTTCGCCTGACTCAGCTGACCAGCAGTATGCGATGCCATCATCGGTCACCCCATAGAGTTGCTCTCCCTCAACGAGCATCGACGGCTCATAAATTTTGGTCTTGTCAGACCAGAGCAACTTACCCTCGGCAGATAAACAGACGGTCTCTCGTTTGGGGTAACCACCACTGGCAAAGATAAGTTTCTCTGTAGTGACAATTGTTCCACAGGTCGCTTCCGCCAGACAGGGTGTGTTCCACAACTCTTTTCCTGTTGCGGGATTATAACTGGTGACTTGATCACAGCCACTAATGAGAAGCTGTTCGCGGCCTCCCACGTTTGCGACTACCGGGCTGGAATACGTGCTGATTGCGGGACGCGAAACACGCCAGGCGATTTCTCCTGACTTTCGATCGAGGGCAGCGATATAGCCGCCTCCTCGATTATCAGCGGCGATAATGACAAACGATTTATAGTGCAGGGGGGAAGGAGCGTAACCAAACTTGGAATTGAAAGCACCCAGCTCTTTCTGCCAAATTTGCTTGCCCTTTAAATCGAGGGCTGTCGCAATAATTTTTTTGGAATTGAGAAAGACTACATAAATATGTTCTCCATCACAGAGTACGGTACCGTTCGCGTTGGTCCCCTTTTTGTGTAGCTGGCCTTGTGATGGGAAGCCGTCCGTATGGATTACCGTTTTCCAGCGTTCCTTTCCATCAGCGCGGTTAAACGCGATGACCAATTGTTCCTGCTTCTGATCGTCGGCTGTTGCCAGCAAAACCAAATCTTCCAGGACCACCGGGGAACTGTGCCCTCGGCCGGGAATATCCGTTCTCCAGAGAACGTTCGTTGTTTCATTCCACTCTGTCGGTAGTTCCTGATCAGGTGCATGCCCATTTTGCTGAGGACCGCGCCAACCGGGCCAATCTGTGGTAAGGTTGGGAACATCCTCATCACTTAATGTGACTCCACTTGCCTGGACTGAGATTTCTTCTACTGGAGTTTTCTTACTACACCCGACGAAGAGCACTAATCCGATGAGTAATAGACGCGTGTGAAATGCAACCACTGAAGAATTCATCCCTGACCCTCATTCCCTGAATTCGCTTTGAAAAACATGCTTTATTCAAACTAAACCTCATTCTGTTTTAACAGAATGAGGTTGTCTGACTTAGCGTTATAATTTTTTTAGAAAGATGTCACGAAAACGAATTTCGCCGCCATGCGTCTGTAATTGAATGGGACCAGTTTCATAAATTGGATTCTCTTTTTCGTAATAGTTATCCATTTTTTTATTGTCTACTACCAGTTTACCGTTCAGATAGACGGTAACTTTTTCACCTTTCATGATGATCCTGAGATGATTCCATTCACCAAATGGCTTGTCAGCGTGCACGAGTGGATGTTTGCCTTCACCTTTGTTGTTAAATAACCCACCGGACCCAAGATTGGCTTTTCGATCCCACTTTCCACCTTCTTTGGTTGTATCCCAAATCTGTACCTGTGGCACGCCTCGGAGATAGATACCACTATCCGCCTTGGCAACAGTTTTATAATCGAGCAGTAATTCAAAATCACCATAATCTTTAGCAGTTGTCAGATAGACGCCATGGCCATCATTGACTAGCTCACCTTTTTCGACGGACCAATGTTTCAGAACATCTTCCCAATTCTTTTTCAAAAGTTCCTCGCGTTCGGCTTTTGACATTTTTTGGACAGCGACGGGACTTTTGCCTTTCACCTTATGGAAGTTCATGCCGATCCAGCCTGACAAGTCTTTTCCATTAAACAGAGCGACAAATCCTTCTGGTGGTGTATTATGCGCTTTCGAATCTTTCTTCTCTCCTGCAATCAATGCAGTCGAACCCAAAATCATCAGGGACAATACGGAAACGAGAGATTTCTTGAAACTCAGTGTCATCTTCATAAGTCATTCCTCTATTGATCGGTCATGAAATATTGTATTTTGATTTGGTAAACCAAGGTGTATGGTTCACTGTAATTTCAGATAGCCTAAATTACAACATGCCTGCAAGAAAGTGGTCCGATATTCCTGAATTTACAGGGATCTATTGAGCTCTTAGCTCTTCACCTTAAACCTCGAATGTACAAAAAACCTGGCTGACAAAGATCAATCAGAGTCTACTCGTCAGTGATGAGTTTTTGCACAATACAAAGGTTGCAGGAATCATCGACAGGATCAAGTTCCACTCGATGCGCGACAAATATCTTTCCATCACTTAACGACTTTTGCCGCGAATCTTTTGAAAAGAATGCTACTGCCTGAGGAATAAAATCTTTAATCTGCATCTCGTGAGAAACAATTTCCACGCCGGAAATCGAATTCGAGCTGAGTAATACTTTTCCCTCACTATCCGTAATATAGATTTGTCCCAACCGGTCATCCAAACCATTCAGAATGTTCTTCAGCTGGTTCACTAAGTCAGCTTCGATGACAACAATGCCAAAGATATCGCCCGATTTTTCATCGAAAACCGGGATCGCAGCAATGATACTCCGATGTTGACCACTATGCTGGTTTGATGAAAGTGGCTGACCGAGGCTGAGTTTGATCACTCCCGGATCCATGGCTATCACATCTTTTAATAGCGGTGACATTTCTAACGTTGCCAAACGACTCTGGGGCACACTTCGGATATATCCTTGATTAGCGATATTGCGTTCGACACGCACAATCTCCTGTGGTTTTTCTTCACTAACCTTGATGTATGATACCGAGAGATAGTCAGGATTGGCTCGCATCAAACCTTCATAAATGGTCTCTAATCTACCACGCCAAATATCTTCCCCTTCTGCTTCTGCTTCTGAACTCTCGTTTCCAGAACGAACGTCGATAATCGCCTGGATCGGCGGTAATGTGGACATAAACAATGCGTCTCCACTGAGTACCTGTCCTAAAGAGATCAGTTGCACTTCAATCTCTCGCTCGTCTGATCTCATTTCTTCAAAACGAGCATGTTGGGCGGCAATATAATTCTGTCGCGTCGAAATCGTCAGCGTCGTGATCGCGACAATTGAGATAATGACGGCCGCTGCGATTAATTGTGAAAGTTTCTGGTGGTGTTGTATCCAACGTCCGAGCCTTTGCGAGAGCCTTTCGTTATAGGCTGAAACGGGCTCTCCTGCCATCCAACGTTGAACATCATCGGACAATTCGGTTGTTGATGAGTAACGTGCATAACGTTTTTTGGCCATTGCTTTGGCACATATAGCATCGAGGGCCAGATCTACATTCTCGTTAACAGATTGAGTTCGAGGAGTCGGTCCACTGGTAATCACAGTGATCAATTCCCTGATTGTTGAACTACCAGATATTTCACGATTCTCTTCGTGGGGTGCCTGTCCTGTGAGAATCGAAAACAAAATTGCACCGAGCCCAAATATGTCTGTCGATTCATCCACTTCGTCTAGACGTCCGGCAGCTTGTTCGGGCGCCATGTATAATGGGGATCCTAATACCTGCCCCGCAAGTGTTCTCTGACCGTCGGCAACATCTGAGAATCCGATATCTGCAACGCTATCGCCGAGCATACCATCATCGAGTACTTTCGCCAGCCCCCAATCGATGACAATGACCTGCCCAAAATTATCAATCGCCACATTTTCGGGTTTCAAGTCACGGTGAATCACTTTTCGGGAATGTGCATGCCCGATGGCTTGACAGACAATGACAAACGCTGACAATAAATTGCGCAGCAGCATGGGATCTTCATCGCCTTCCAACCGACGCTCATGATATTCATTAATCGTATCTTGCAATGTTTGTTTACCCAGAAATCGCATGACATAAAAAGCTTGTCCGCTAGCGGCATCTTCTCCCAGCTGATATATGGGAACGATCGCGGGATGCTCTAATCGGCCTGTGATTTCCGCTTCACGACGAAATCGATCCAGGGCGGCTTTGTTGGCAGTCTTCCGATTTCTGATTTCCTTGAGTGCTACATACCTTTGTAGTTTAGTGTCACGAGCCAACCAGACGGTTCCCAGCCCTCCCTGTCCGAGCTTTCGAATGAGCTGATAGCGCGAATGCTGCTCGCGCAACTCACTGTTTTCGATGCCGGAAATAGCAACACTGACACCCAGTAACTTGGCAATACGACCCGATTCATCCATGCGTTCCAAAGCTGCTTTTGTCAGAAAACTGGCGCTGAATGCGTTCTGATCGTCTTCAGCCACGCTGTCCCAAAGCTCTTTCAGTCGGCACAAGGAGCGTTGTTCAATCTCATATATCGTGCCTTGGGGTAACAAACTGATTTTGAGCAGTTGCTCAGCCAATGTTGTACTACCGTAGAGGGTCCACGTCGTGAGCGCCGTTGCCAACTGTCTCTCACTGATTACCGATGATTCCAACGCTTCTACAGCGAATGCGATATCACGATCTTCTTTTGAATAATCTAGTTCTTCAGATATTTGTGTAGCATCGAACTCTCCACCATGAGGTTTGTTTGGATCGATTGATGGTTCAGACAACGTACTTTCTCCGTTAAACCAGACTGGAGGCATTTGCCATTTGCTTTACATTAAAATCAAGCATTTTCATTCACTTTACCACTAGGTAAGAGCGATTGAAAGAGGCCTCATTTGGCTACTGTATACAATTACGCCTAAGTGCTGAGATTCGTTATGAAATCAATGATTTCCCTTTAAAAAACCGGATTGAAGCTCAACCACACACTGAAAAAATGATCAGATCTATCGAAATCAAGTATAATACACACTTTTTAGGACTACTGCCCGATTCGTAAATATCAGCGATACATGGTAGCAATGGGATCTCAATTTACGTTTTCTACTAATAATTGTGTACGCGCGATGCTTGACACAGATTGAGGCTTTCGCTCCTGAGAACCTTCCAAACAGTCTTTCTGATCCCAGACATTACTTGTCATTGAGTATGAGCCTGAGACAGAAGGCCTACATGACTTCAGAATGTCTACAAGGGTCAACATGAATTCTGAAAATCAAATCAATCCCGAACCATTTACCGATTCAGAAGCCACCTGTATCTCGCTTGAATTGTTGGCCAGCCAATTTATGGATGAGCACCGCCGGTGGATGAATCCATCAATTGACGAGTATGCTGACGTTTATCCGGATCACGCAGAAGAAATCAAAGAAAGTTTTCCGGTTTTGATTGCTATGGAACAATGGAAAGGAAATCGAGAGTTTTCCAGCTTGCAAGTTAAACTGCCTGCTCCAAAGAGTATCAAACAACTTGGAGATTGTCGGATCATTCGAGAAATAGCGCGAAGTAAAACTTCGATTTTATATGAGGCGGTGCAGGGCAGTTCAAATCGGCATGTCGCCGTAAAGTTGCTACCATGGAAATCAGAAATGACACCACGCTGGCGAGAACGATTTGAGCGGGAATCGCGACTGGTTTCTCGATTACGACATGAGAATATTGTTTCCTTTTATCGCATAGGAGAGGACCAGGGTTATTTATACGCAGTGATGCAACGCATCAATGGTATCGGCCTGAACCGGGTTATTACCCAGTTGGCAACGATGAACGAATCAGAACCTTTAATAATTGCGAGACCATTTGGGAACGATCAAACACAAGAAATCGAATGG
>NZ_CALEMX010000229.1 GCF_937910335.1 uncultured Gimesia sp.
ATAACAGAACAAAAGGCCTGTTCGCAAACCGTGTTCCAGTCCAGTTCAGGAAAAAGTCCGCGAAAATGTCTGTGCGACTTGGCGCAGCGATGCTCTTCAGCACACAATAACGAGTTGTTAATTACAAACTATATACGAATGACTGCAATTGAGGAATTTTGACAGTGAAAATCGTGCTCAGCGTGATCTGTTTGTTTGTTGGCTTGTCTACCATCGACATTGCCAACGGTGCGTCCGTTCAATTGAAAAAGCAAGGGTCAAAAGTCAATGTTTCCATCGATGGAAAGCCTTTTGCGACCTACAATACAGGCGGCGATCTGCCTAAACCTTTTTTCTCCCCGGTTCGCGCTGCCGATGGAACCATCATCACCCGTTCGGTGGTCGACCCGGAAGATCACCCGCATCATAAAGGGATCTGGGTGGCCGTTGATGAAGTCAATACCGTCGATTTCTGGGCAGAAAAAGGCAAAATTCGCAATAAGGGTGTCAAAATCATCAAGGCCTCAGGGAATCCGGCTGTCATGAGAGTCAGCAATCAATGGCTGGGCGCTGATGGAAAACCCATCGTCACAGAAAATACTATAATCTCGATTTATGCCAATCGGCTGATGACCTACAACATCACGTTCGTCGCCGGTGCCAAACCGGTTGTCTTTGAAGATACCAAAGAGGGTCTGTTTGGAGTTCGCCTTCCCAATGGGATGCGGGAAAAAGAAAACGGCACCGTCGAAAACAACAAGGGCGTCAAAGGAACCAAAGATAACTGGGGTAAACCAACTCCCTGGATCGACTATTATGGCCCCCTGAATAAGAAAGTTTACGGAGTGACACTAATGGACTCTCCCCAAAACTATAAGAAGTCCCGGTATCATGTACGCAACTATGGACTGTTTACAATCAGTCCGTTTGGCGATCATGCTTATACAAACAAGAAACTGCCCGTCGATGCCAAACATCTGAAAGCGGGAGACAAGCTGAACCTGAAATATGGCATTTACATTCACTCAGGCAATACGCAACAGGGAAAAGTCGCTGCCGCCTATCAACAGTTTTTGAATGTCACGAAGAAGAAAGTCGCTCAGAAAAAACCGGTGAAGCAACAACCTAAGCCGAAGAAAGTAGCCGCTGCTCCTAAAAAACCTGTCGCTCCCCCGAAAAAAGTGGCTGCAGCTCCCTATGAAGAAAAGAGCAATGCCATTCAACCCGTTCCCGCGACAGAAGCTGCTGCCAATAATGACTGCAACTACTGCCCGGAACAAAAGCGCCGCCGACTGTTTCGACGCTTCCGCAGCCGCAGATAGGTGAACACACTATCACACACCTGGCTTTTGCAGCCAATCTCTGTCTGAATAATCGGACATTCCGTAAAAAGATAGCTGCCGGTAAAGAGCTACCGACGGCTAGTCATTGCGAGCAGCCTGCTGCTCCCATAAGATCAGCGTGATCATTTATTGAATGAGGAGCTGATGGCGAACCCTGGCGATTCAGCGCGGTCTTAAGACATGCTGTAAAGTAAGGATTAAGAGAGACAAATTCTCTCGCCCCGGGTTGCGGAATTCGAAACATTCCACCGAACATTCCAGCGACCAGATCTTATTTACAGACACAAATATAATTTTTAGAACTGAAGCTTTCTAACCAAGGACTTACTACGGTGTTACGAACACAAACCTGTGGCGAATTGAGAACAGACCATGTTGGGCAAAGCGTCACACTGGCAGGCTGGGTGATCCGAGGCCGCGACCACGGCGGTCTGGCTTTCATTGACTTAAGAGACCGCTATGGAATCACACAAATTGTATTCAACCCGGATCGTGATGCTGCCATGCACGAGCTGGCACGTTCTCTACGCGCGGAAGATGTCATCCAGGTCAAAGGCGAAGTCGTCTTACGGGATGATCGCGAAAACGAAAAGTTGGCCACAGGAAAAATTGAAGTTCGCGCACATGAACTAAAAATCCTCAACAAAAGCAAAACGCCTCCCTTCGAACCGGGAACTTCAGAACTGCCCAACGAAGAACTGCGCTTGACCTACCGCTTTCTCGACCTGCGCAGCGAGCGTCTGCAGGAAGCGTTGAAATTAAGGCACCGCCTGTCGAAACTGACCCGCGACTATTTTGATCAACGGGAGTTTCTGGAAATTGAAACTCCCATTCTAGGGCGCAGCACGCCGGAAGGAGCCCGCGATTATCTGGTTCCCAGTCGTGTGCATGAAGGCAGTTTCTATGCACTGCCACAGTCTCCCCAGATCTATAAACAGATCCTGATGATCTCAGGCTATGATCGCTACTACCAGATTGCCCGCTGTTTTCGCGATGAAGACCTGCGAGCAGATCGCCAGCCGGAATTCACTCAGATCGACCTGGAAATGGCATTTGTTGACCAGGAAGATATTCTTTCCCTCGTTGATGGATTGATCGCAACGTTGCTGAAAGACTTACGAAATAAAGAAATCGCGCTGCCACTACCCCGCTATGCCTACCATGATATGATGGAAAAATATGGTTCCGACAAGCCCGATTTACGATTCGCACTCGAACTGGTGGATATCGGCGAAATTGCTCAAAGCTGTGACTTTGCTGTCTTCAAGAAAACCATCGAATCTGGCGGACGTGTACGCGGACTGAATGCCAAAGGTGCCGCCGACAAATACAGCCGGAAAGACATTGATGGGTTAACTGAGTTTGCCGGTGAATACGGGGCAAAAGGATTAGCCTTCTTCAAAGTCACCGATGAAGGACTGCATTCACCCATTGCCAAATTCTTCTCCGATGAAGACAAACAGAAAATCATGGAAGACATGGGAGCCGAAGTCGGCGACCTCCTGTTTTTCGTAGCCGACCAATGTGCCGTTACATCCGCGGCTTTGGCTGCGTTACGAAATCGTTTGGGAAAAGAGCTGGAATTGTATGACCCTGACGAAATCAATTGCTGCTGGATTACGCATTTCCCACTGCTCTCTTATAACGAAGAAGACCAACGCTGGGATGCAGAGCACCATCCTTTCTGTCAACCGGTGGAAGAAGATCTTCCGTTACTCCAAAGCGACCCCGCCAAGGTGCGGGCACAATCATACGATCTGATCATGAATGGTCATGAACTGGCCAGCGGCAGTGTGCGTGTGCATGATCAAAATGTGCAACAGGCCATCTTCGATTTGCTGGATATCTCCGCAGAAGAAGCGGAAGAACGATTCGGCTTCCTGCTGCAGGCGCTGCGATATGGTGCGCCTCCTCACGCAGGCGCTGCCCTGGGTCTTGACCGGCTGGTGATGATACTTTGTGGAAATGACAATATCCGAGACGTCGTTGCCTTCCCGAAAACTCAGAAAGCCGCTGATTTACTGAGCGGTGCCCCTTCTGAAGTCGATCCGCATCAGTTAAGAGACCTGCGCATCAAAATTGACATTCCCCAATAATCAAAGGGCGTGCATAATAGAGTGAGACACATTAAGGAGAATGAAATGAAGTCTATCACTCTGTATCTATTTTTGATCGCCAGCCTGTTTAATCATGCCTGCAGCGAATCGTCGCCGACATCCGCAGAGACAAGGCAGCTACGCTCAACTGAACAAAATCCAGAGCAAAGCCCTCCGGTGACACTCGTGGAAGTCTCGTTTAAAGACGCCCGATCTTCAACGCACCCGAAAAAGAAAGCCGGCTATTGGCCTCATTGGCTGGGCCCCGATTACAACGGCATCTCTCCAGAAACGGACTGGCGAGCCGACTGGTCAGACAAGCCACCTCAGATTCTCTGGCGGGGAACTGTCGGCACGGGTTACAGCTCCATTTCTGCAGCCGACGGGCGCATTTACACAATGGGACACAAAGCAGGCAATGAAAGTGTCTACTGCCTGGAGGCAGATACGGGAGACATCATCTGGCAAAAAACTTATCCGGCTGAGTTAGTAAGCCGTCTGAATGCCGGCGGACCTGGTGCGACTCCGACCATCGATCGTGAATTCCTTTACACAAACAGCCGCGACGGAAGATTGATCTGTTTTGAAATCAAAACCGGAAACATCGTCTGGCAAAAACAATTGACGGAAGCCTATCAGATGAAAGTTCCCGAATGGGGCTTTACCTGTTCTCCTCTGATAAAAGGCGAAAAACTCTTTGTAGAAGCAGGTCGATTAGTGGCACTCGATAAAAAGACAGGCAAGGAACTCTGGAAATCCACACCTCATATGCCCGGGTATGGCACGCCGGCAGCATTTACAATGAACGGCACCGACTATCTCGCGTTATTGAATAATGATTGCCTGACTGTAGCACAGACGACAGATGGCAAAGAGATTGCAACTTTCGACTGGGCTTCTCCGTTCGACACGAATTCTACCACGCCGATTATTGATGGGAAGACCATTTTTATCTCTTCCGGTTATCAGAAAGGCTGTGCATTATTGGATTTCGATAATCTGAAATTAAAGGCCCGTTTCACGAATCGTGATATGAGAAATCATTTCAATAACAGTGTGCTTTATCAAAAACACTTTTATGGAATGGACGGCAATTCCAATTTGGGTCGCATCGTACGATTAACGTGCCTCGACCAGCAGACAGGAAAAATCAAATGGCGCGAAGCCGGATTTGGTTGCGGGTCGCTCATGATTGCGAATGGCAAGCTGATCATTCTATCCGACACAGGCACACTGGTCACTGCAAAAGCGAACTCAAACTCCTACCAGGAAATTTCCCGATTCAAAGTCCTCGACCACCAATGCTGGACCGTTCCCGTTTTATGCGCTGGGCGGATCTACTGCCGGGATTCAGCCGGAAATCTTGTCTGCGTTGACCTCCGGCTGTAACCCGATCAGCATGGAATACGATTACGCCTGATAATGACGCGTGATCAGATCATTCTGTACCCAAAGTAATTTGTTGAACGCGACTAACGTTTTTACTTCGGTTTCTCGATCAAGATTTAATCCAAGAATGGTACTGACAAGTGCACTCGAAACAAAACCCATCAGAGCATTCATCTGAACCAAAGGTACGTTCAAATCTTTGCTGCCCGCTTTGGGAGTATGAATCTTGCCTACCAAATCCAGATATTGCACCATTTTTTCGTCGTAAGGTTTCGTTACCAGGGCTTCCAGATAGCGGCCCAGATGCTGTTTTCGAAATTCGATCATTTCATGATCGAGAGTCAAACTCTCAATGCTTTCAGGAACTTCACCTTCATAACCATGTTGACGTGGCACAAAATGACGTTTTGTGCAATCATAACTGAAGAGTTGGTCATAGACGGCATCAACTAAACCGGGAACCAGGGGAGCGACAGCACCAGCGGCTCCATGAATTGCCTCTAAATCAGCTCCGGTGATTCCAATAAACTCTGTGAGAAATCCAAACCGGTAAGCGAGATCTGTTTCCAATTTTTCTTCATCAATCTGTTTCATTTTTGTTTCCTGATAAACTAAGCGACTATAATAACCTGAACCGATTTCCGAAAACGTCCAGATTTATATTGATACGCAGAATAACAGACGCAATAATAGACATCAATATCCAATTATAGATTCCAAGGAATTCTTATGTTTTCCCAAACTGTCGAATATGCACTCAGAGCGATTGTCCACTTGGCAGACAATTCTCCCAACCCTTGCACAACAGAACAAATCGCAAAAGCAACGAAAGTTCCGCAAGCTTATCTATCGAAGGTACTCCAAAGTCTGCGTCAATCCAATGTGGTTCATTCACAACGGGGCATCGGTGGAGGTATCTCCCTGATAAAAACACCAGATGAATTGAATCTTCTGGAGGTCGTAAATGCCGTCGATCCCATCCAACGGATCAAATCCTGTCCGCTGGGGTTAAAGGGGCATGGCGCAAATTTATGCCCCTTGCATCGTAAGCTGGATGAAGCCATGCGGGTTACAGAACATGCTTTTTCTGAAACGACGCTCGCCGAAATTCTTGCTTCCTCAACAAGCAGCTACCCTCTTTGCAATGAACCAGAAGATCGGCTGACGATCCTGGGAGAGCCCTCGAAGCCTCCAGTGAAGTAGTTATTCCACCGGCTTCCCTGCACTGCTAGATACCTCGGCGAAACGTTTCTGGTTCACAAAGTTGTGATGTTTCAACTCCTGTTCGTAGTGAACCTGTTGAATCCTGTCTCGGTTTTCGATTTTCGCCGCTGGTAAAGTTTCAACTGGATCCGAAGCAGAAACCTGCTGATTTTCTGACTGCGAAAGTCGGGCAATCTGTTCCTGTTTCACTTCCCTGGCTTTTATGCGTCCCAGTAAATGACCGGGAATGACCGCACCCGCAGTAATCAACAGATCACTGTAAGGTAAAAATGGTGAGGCAGCACCTGCAATATAAGTTGCATAGGCGGGATACAATACTCGGTAGGCTTCCTGTTCGTCTTCGTAATTTTCTTCCGCGCGCAGGTAACCAAGGGCGTCGTTGGTAGCAATCGATTCCGGCCATAATGACAGCACCGGTAAAGCCGTTACGACAGCATACGTTCCCTTATAGTTTCGTGAGGAAAAATCCTTGGCATGCCCCCCTTCGTGTAAGGCAACAGCCGCATGATCGGAATAGAGATTAATGGTATTGGTGAACGGGTTATAGTTGTCACCACCCAAGATTCGTCCCGGTAACAAGGTATAGTGCAGGGCCGTCAGTGTTCCCGCAGTATAGCGCCAACCCCAGCTCACCGATTTGTTCTTTCGCAGCCGCCTCCACTCGCCCCGCGGATCATACTGATTGATGCGGACCTTCACTTGATCCAGGTTATTTTTTCCCAGATACGCGGCCAGCGCGGCTTCCGTTTCAGGAGAAACGCTGTGATTATCAATGCGGCGGTCCCAGAGAAGAATTTTTCCGGGAATGCCGACGACCCAGCCAATGCCATCCAGAATCGGCTTTCGCTCCCCGCGCTCGAATTGCGATTCCTCTACATCCCATTCCATTTCAGGCCCTGGAACGAAATTGGCCTGATAAACATAGGGACTGGTTGCACAACCCGCTAGAAACGGGCTCAACGTCAACGCCACAATAACAAGCAGGATCTGTCGTTGCGTAAAATAGACACGCAGTAGAGACATGCAAAGAGAACCGTTGAGAGAAAAGAGTTGAGAGAAAAGAGAAGTGAAAGAGAACTGCTATTTATCAAAAAATACCGTTGGCAGCAAGATCAGGATTCCCACTCGAAACACTGTTTCTGTCATGCGGTAAAAATTGCCGAATCGCGGCGTTCACTCTGTTTTTTTTCTCCCCAAAAGCGACCGGAAGAGAGGGCCGCCTGTCATCAAAATCCCCGCACCCAGAAACACCCAACCAAACAGGTAGTAGAAATAAGTCGTCTTGAACACGCCCGGTTCGAGAACAGCGATCTCCGGATCTTCCGGGTTATAGTAGACGACTACTTTTTGATCGATTGGAAATTTCTTGACAGTCTCGCGTGCCATCGATTTATTGGATGTGGAAATGTCCCCTCCAAACCAGACCGTTTCGGATTCAAACTGAGTTCCCTCAACCTCAAATTGATAACTCACTTTCGCGGTATAAGTTGAGGAACTCGAGTTGCTTTTGCGATGGCTTACCACTTTTGATTTTAAAACCAATCCAGCAGTGGTTGGCCAGTTTTTACTCGCTTTGGCCTGTTCAATCAGTGGCAACCCCATCTCATAAGTAACCAGATATCCAACGATGATGAAAATCGCCCCGAAGAACACCATCATAAATCGCCGCACATCCTGAAAGCGACCCTGTTTTTTTAACATCAAACAACTCCTTTACATGTTGGTAGAAATTGTTTTCTTTCGCGCTGTCGATTCAGCGGTCACCAAACATATCTCCCAGGCCACCCAGGACTGAACCTTCACCCACCGAGGAACCACCGGCGGAAGGAGCATGAGCCAGAACACGTTCTGCCAACCGGGAAAAAGGGAGACTTTGAAGCAGTACTGTTCCATGCCCTTTCAAGGTCGCCAGAAACAGGCCTTCGCCGCCCAGTACCATTGATTTTAGATTCCCGGCTCGTTCGATGCTGTAATCGATATCACCGGTAAATGCGACTATGCAACCGGTATCTACACGTAATGTTTCGCCCGCCAGTTTCTTTTTGGTGACAGTCCCCCCGGCATGCACAAAAGCCATGCCATCACCGCGCAGTTTCTGTAATATGAAACCTTCACCCCCAAAGAAACCGGTTCCCAAACGCTTGGTAAATGCCATGGTCACTTCAGTACCTAATGCTGCACAAAGAAATGCATCTTTCTGGCAAGTAAGTGAACCCCCGATTTTGGCCATATCGATGGCGATAATCTTTCCCGGATAAGGCGCAGCAAAGGCGACTCTCTGTTCGCGTTCTGCTTCGTTTGTAAAGTGAGTCATAAACAAGGACTCTCCCGACAAAACCCGTTTTCCTGCCTTAAAAAGTTTACCCAGAAATCCTTCATCGGGCTGAGAACCATCTCCCATTCTCGCTTCAAAGCGAATACCCTCTTCCATGTAATTCATGCTCCCGGCTTCTGCAACTACCGACTCACCCGAATCAAGAATGATTTCCACCATCTGAAGATCAGAACCAAATATTTCGTAATCAACTTCATGACACTGCATTCTTTTACCTCATTCTCTCAAGCAAGTTTCTATATTCAGATTTCTTGTAGCATAGCCGGTAAAGTCTGGACCAGGTTTCATCGCGTTGAAACCGCTCAGCTTCAACGGGATGTACTCTCGATTCTGTACACATCGCTTTTCCAGTTTGGCTTCATATCACTCAGAACGTTAATGACCTTCTGAAAGATTAAAGATTTCATTTTGCGCTCAAATAAATGTCAATCTTTTCCGAATAAGCGAACTTTGCCGATTTAGAGTGAAGAACTAAATTTCAAGTGGTCGATTGAATGAACTAAGGAGAAATTGCTCCCGAGAACTGTGACTGCCCATTCCAAGTGAACAGGCCATCACCTTACAGGACTTTATAAATCAGAAATGTCAGGTTTCAACCAGGAAAATGTAGAAGCGATCGTTACCTTCGCTAGCGAAAGTATGCCTGCGCTTTCTGATTCCTTCAATCAGTGTTTCGATCTCACCTATCGACTGGAAATAGGAGAATCGGGCGTCTGGTCAGAGGAAGAATTAGAAGAAGCATTTCAGGGACCAGGTTTGATTACCCTGTTTCAAATTGGTGAGGAAGCAATGGTAGGGCTCATCCCTGCAAATATCCCTCTACCAGACTGGTACTCGAATCCGGGAGATTCAGAATCATCCCGATTACAAACATTGGCACTGGAATTATCAATGAACCTGATCCCCATGGATTTAGGTGACGTTGATGAGTTTAAAACGTATTATGTTGATAGTTTATTAAATGAAGTGAAACAAGCTGCCCCCAGTGATTGGGCCGCATTGCTACGAATCAATTTGTTCTCTGCAGAAGATGAAAGCGACGGCCAGAGCCCGAGTGCTGTGATCCCTGTAATATGGCCACTGACGAAACCGCCACTTACAGAAACCGCGGAAGAAGATCCACCTTCACAACCGGAGGCGGCATCTGAAAAACCTGCTCAGACCACATCACGCATGAGCCACGCATCTTCTTCTATTTCGGACCAAAGTCCGTTTCACCGCATCAGCAAGTTGCCTATTCAAGCGATTGTCAGACTGGCAAACAAAAAAATTGAACTGAAACAGCTGCTCTCAATTTGCCCCGGGTCGCTCATTGCCTTCGATAAGCCATGCGAAGATCCGTTGGATCTCTATATCAACAATCAGGTTTATTGCCAGGGGGAGGCTGTCAAAATTGGAGAAAACTTTGGTTTGAAAATAGACCAGGTTGGATTCAAGAATGAATTCGAGTCCAAGATTATCGAATTTTAGAACCGATGGTACTTACTTCCGATTCGGTACAGGTCTGCTTGCCGCAATACCCCCCCGCGAAACGTTCGTGCCTCCACAAGCATGAACACGCCACCAGCCAGATTAATCAGTGCCAGACTCACTGGTTCAAAAAATTGGATGAAAATCAGGGAAATTGGCTTTTTCTCAGAACGAATGCTCGGTTCAGCACGTATTATATAAACAGCTCTTACTTAATAAATTCCATTCCTATCTATAACTAAAATGCGACTCTATTTTCTGAGACCGGCTTTTCAAAAGCTAATACAGTCAAACATCTTTAAACTGCTATAATCATAAGACTTAGGGCTATTGAAATTTAAAAAGTGCTTTTCAATGTGCTTCGGCAAACAGACTGTACTTGGGTATCCATTACAGGTTTCGTACAATCGAAGTGTTTCTGGATTACGCTGTTGCCATCTCAATCAGGCGTTCGATATCATTTCAAGCGTGGAATCAAAGCTATTTTAAAGTGAACTTTTCATCATGAGTTCCGAACCAAAATCTGACCACTCAACAGCAAGTAAGGAAGCGCTGCCGGAGTTTTTTGCGCGTCCGGTTCGTGAAGCCGATGGCCCGGAAACCATTATCAGTCCACTCGAAGCCATCAATGACGCCGGTCAAGACATTATTGGGTCACAGAGCCAGTTTGCGCGATCCTCTATCTGTAATCGGCTGTTCCCACCCACGATTGATGATCCCGATGCACAAAACGAAATTCCCAATCCTGCAGGCATGGAGCTCGAGCATTTTGTGATAAGGGAGCGGATCGGCCACGGAGGCATGGGGGCCGTCTTTCGCGCTATTGACACTCGTCTCGATCGAGTGGTCGCCTTAAAGATACTGAGTCCAGGTCAATCGCGCGATGCAGGATCGGTCAAGCGTTTTCAAAACGAAGCTAAAGCAGCAGCACGTTTGGATCACGAAAATATTTCACGCGTGTTTTACATCGGTGAAGCTCAAGGCTTGAACTTCATTGCGTTTGAATACGTCAAAGGCACAAATGTCAGAGATCTCATCCAGTCAAGAGGTATCCTGCCCGCAGCGGAAGCTGTGAATTATGCCCTGCAAATTGCTTCCGCTCTGAAACACATCAATAAGGCAGGTGTGATTCACCGTGACATCAAACCATCAAATATCATCATTACTCCTGGCGGCAGAGCAAAGCTGGTTGACCTGGGCCTGGCTCGCAAAGAAAGTGACAACGCATCTGCCGACCTCACCAGTGCCGGCACGACCTTGGGAACGTTCGACTATATTTCTCCTGAACAAGCCAAAGACCCTCGCAATGTAGATGTCCGCAGCGATATCTATTCACTCGGTTGTACGTTGTACCATATGCTGACAGGCGAACCTCCTTACGGCGAAGGAACCGTTCTACAAAAGTTACTGGACCACTCTGGAAAGAACGTCCCCGACCCGGCAGTCATCAATAAACAACTGCCACGCGAACTTTCCCACATTGTTCAGAAGATGATGGCCAGTGAATCAGAGGATCGTTACCAGACTCCTGAAGAACTCATGTATCACTTAATTCAGATCGCCAGCCAGCTCGATTTGCGAGGGGTGAATCCCGAAGGACTGGTTTGGACTTCCCCTACCAGTTCACGACTCGGATTTCTGGAAAAACATGTCGGCTGGATCGCAACCGCTGCGGTTTTATTAATCGTAGTCGCACTCCTGGAAAACTTTCCGGGTTTTGATCCTTCCAACGTGGTACAAAATACGAACCCAAAGACAGAACCAGCCTCCAGTCAACAAGCCACCGATAGCGGAAAGAAGAATCTTGATCCCAGCCTGTCGCAACCGGAGACTATCGTTGGCAATACAAAACCGATGACAGATGGCACAGAGATCGCCTCTCTCGATACGCCGAATACTTCAAATGAAAAAATAGTCGTAGAAAATCCTAGTCCCATCATCACCAGTTCTGATTCAAAAAAACCTGTTGAAACAAAAAAAGAAACCTTGAATGGAGGCAAGGACACAAAAGATTTCAATGAAATTTTTAACATCCCACTCCTGTCTCCCACTAAATCACTAAGTGATTTTATCGACTCTAATAATACACCCAAAAACCGAGTGCTCCTGAATAACGATCCCGAATCGAAACTGGCATTATCAAATAGTAATGGCCAGAAAAAAACGATGACTCCACTGGCTCCTCGTTCCAACAATCAAACGAATAAAGTGCCAGAACTGTTTCCAAAAAACAATGACAGCGAAATACAAAAAATCGAGCTTCCCGCAATCACGATCATCAAGCCGGATGGTACACCCGGCCAAGATTTCAAAACACTGAATGCGGCGTGCGCTGCTGCCGTTGACGGAAGTATCATTGAACTTGGGTTTACCGGCATTCGCAAAGAAGCACCCATCCACATCAATAATAAACGTGTTCGTATTCGGGCTGCCAAAGATCGTAAACCGGTTTTGCTGTTTGAATCTGTGGAAGAGCCGGCAGAAGGATTTCAGACGCACATGATTCAAGTGGGCAATGGCTCGCTGGAACTGTTTGAGCTGGGCATCATGGTCGATGTCAAAGATCTTATTTCCGATTCATGGGCCATCTTTTCCTTAAAAAATGCGCATGACATCCGCTTACATCAGGTAACGGTCACCTGTTCCAATACCACCGATCAGCAGGTATCGCTCTTTGAATTGAATGAACCCATCAATCAGGGCTTAGACGATGAATCCATGATGGGCAAACGACCGGTAAAAGAATCGACATTCATCGAAGTCGTTAACTCGATTCTACGCTGCGACGGCCACGCTTTTTCGATCCGGGAAACGGCTCCCCTCCGTCTCGAACTTACCAATTCTACTTTCATGCTTGCTCAATCATTGATTGAACTGGTTGGCAGCAGTAACAAACCGACAGAAGGCGATCACCTGGAACTGGTTTTGAATCACTCCACTTTTGTACTTGGCAAAGGTCTGGCTGTAATAGACAGTGGAACCATCCCCAGAGAACTGATTCCCCTCCATGTCTCTGCCCGTAATAATATTTTCGTTTCAAGAACCGATGCATCCTTTGTTTTGATGAAAGGAAAAACGAACGAAAATGATTTTCGTCAGAAGCTATTAGCCTGGAGAGGCTCTAACAATTATTACGATGGCTTCGAAACATTCTGGACGATTCGATCGCAACAAGTAACATTGAGAACGCTTTCGCTGGATGCACTTGACTGGAAAGACAGCTGGGGACTTTCTGCAGATGCAAACAGCTTTCAAATGAAAATCCCCTGGATCATTGATCGCCAGAAACTGATCAGCACCCCCTGCTCTGAATTGCGGGCTGCACAACTTCAGTTTAATCAGCCGACTGACGGCAGCCTGACCATAACTGCCATTGATCGCACCAACGCCGGTGCTGATCTGGCCGTTCTCCCAGAACTGCCACAGATCATCAAAGCACCTAAAACAGAGTAAGGGATTTTTCTGTCGCAGGTTTCAATAGACTCTCAAAATCAGACCTGTGAGAAATCGCCTGTAATGTGTATGATTACACAGGTCATAATCTGTTTTGAAGCAGAGCTCTTGTAGCATCTGCCAAACTTTGCCTGCTCGAAATATCACATGCTCCGTCGATCAAAACAAACTGAAACCTTTTTCATGTCAATTTTGCATTACGGGTCTGCGCGGCGAAGGTTTCTCTGTTGTCTCGTTCTCGGTTGTCTCATATTCATTGTTGCATCCCCTGATGTACATGGAACAGATGATCCTACGCGTTCTTATTTCGAAGGTTTACGGCAACGACATCTGTTTGGAATCGCTGAAGGATTTTGTTTAAGCCGTCTGGCTGAGCCTCGACTTTCCGACACCGATCGTGCCCGCATTACCCTGGAACTCGCGCGCACCTTAGCGGCACACGCAATGGTGGCGGAGGGCAATGAACAAAGCGAACTCTGGAATCGGGCTCAAAACACGCTTTCACAAATTATAAAGGATCACCCAAACTGGGCTGATGCACCTGTCTTCAAGGCCGAACACGCCCGCATTGCCGCCCAGAAAGCAGAAATATTCTACTGGCAATCCAAAGCCGTTCCCTTCAATAAATCACTGAAAAAATCGGCCATCTCGAAACTGACTCAGGCCATCCCTGAATTGACTCAGGCAGAAGTACAATTGCAACGTCTGTTAAAAAAATCCGGCTCATATCAAAATTTTACCGTTCTCAAAACAGCCACGATCCGCGACACACTGCTGGATTTTCAACTGCTGATTGCACAAACCAAAATCAAACTGGCTGATTTATATGATGAGCAGAGCCCACAAAGAAAAACGCAACTCCAGGCTGCCATCAAATTTCTCGAACCACTATCCAGGCGGGCTTCCACTCTGCAAGTGACATGGATGAGCAAACTGGCACTGATTCAATGTGATCGGATCAAAGGAGATATTGCTGCAGCAGTCCGCGCAATTCAAGCACTCGCTAAAGAACACCCGCCCGCTTACCTGAATGAGCCGATCTTTGTGGAATCGATGCGGCTTTTACTGGCTGAGAATAAAGCACAACTGGCGGCGACGCAAATTATCAAATTCCGCCAGGATCATGGTCACTATTCGAGCGAACTGGGCTACCTCGAAGTGAATGCGCTCATTCGACTCAGAAAAATTGCGATGGAAAAGAAACAGAAATCCCTGGCAGAGGAAATCTGGCAGCAAATTGAAACACGATCACAGCATCTCTGGAAATCTCAACCCGGTTACTGGGCACAACGGACACGCATGCTCGTGAATCAGCAAAACCAGATAGACCAGTATGGCAGTGAGATTTCCCAAAGCCTGAAGCAGGCGCAGTTGTTGTATTCGCAAGGGAAAGTCGAACAGGCTATCGCCGCGTATGAACGGGTCGCAACACAGGCAGCCGAACAAGGCAATACTGATCTGGCTTTTGAACTCGGATTCACAAGCGCTTCGTTACAGTTAAGAACCAAACAATTTAAGCAGGCGGCAGCGAAGTTTCAATCACTGTCATTACGTTACGAAGCAGCGCCCAAAGCAGCCGACGCTGGTCTGCTTGCGGCTTGGTGCCTGGGACAGCTCTATACACAAAGCCGAACGAAGTCACGACGGCTCGCCTATACGATGGCGCTGGAACGTGTTCGAAACCAATTTCCCAATAGTGATAGTTTTTATGAAGCAGGCTCGATGCTGGCGCGCCTGGAAGAATCGCGTTTGCAATATTCAAAAGCTCTGGTGTTATACTCGGAAATTCCCGCGAAACACGCGAAAGCAGCTGACGCACATCTGGGAATCGCCCGCTGCTATGAAAATATTTTACTTCGATTGACCTCCTTAAAGAAACCAACCAAAGCCTGGCGACAGGAAGCCATTGATGTACTGGAACAATTTCTCGCTGATTTTCCCGATCAAACGGACAATCTAAAAGGCCAATCTCAGGCAGAAATTGCTTTGCGCCTGACCCGCATTTACCTGAACGACACACCGCCTCTCTACGCGAAAGCCAACCGACTGTTAGAGCTGATCGTTCATATGACCAAAGGTGTAGTTGCGAAATTAAAACGCAACAGCGAACGCTCAGAATCCAGTATTTCACAAATGGTCCAGGAAATCAAAAAATGGAATGACCTTTCCAATCAGGCCCTCAGACTCCAGATCATTGCGCTGGCCGGACAAGGCAAACCCTCAGCCGCTCAGTCACTGGTTGAAAGTCTGGAAACCGCCGGCACCGATGAACTACTCTCTGTTCTGAATGGCATATCACAGATCAATCTGGATTTAACGCCGGAAGTCCGCAGAGAATTGGGCATGCTCCAATTAAAGTCGGCAGAGAAACTCATGAGCCGACGTGACGCATTAAAACCGCAACAGGCCAATCGCCTGGACCTCTGCCTGGCAGAAGCCTATCTCGCCATTGAGCAGCCCATCAGAGCCCTTGAGTACTATCAAACTCTCTTAAAACACTCTCCCAACGATGCTTCGCTCATCAGGCAGGTTGCACTTCTCCTCGAACGCTGCGGCACCAGGCAATGTCTGCAGCAGGCATCCCAGAAATGGCAATCTCTGATCGCAGCAGAAAAACCAGGAACGCTCCCCTGGCTGGATATCAGATTGCATATCATTCAAACCTTGTTCGACTCTAGCAACGAAGCAGAAGCGAAAAAAATACTCGGCGTTACCAAACTGCTCTACCCGGATTTGGGCAACCCGGATATGAAAAGCCGTTATCAAGAACTGCAGTCTCGTATGAAAAAGTAACGTTTTCTCGAAAACATCTTTTGGTCGGTTCACGCTGGAAACTCAAGAATCTCTCGATCCACATCACCTAAGCCTGCTAGGTCTTCCAGGCATCGTGCATCACTCGCAACTTATTCGTATGTGGTCAAAGAGTTTGCGGTGAACGGCAATGGTCATGCTGCGTGAGCCTGAGAGGAGAGGATCAACATCCACTGTCATGTCGGTCCTACATGAATAAATTATCAATGAACGCCAGTTCCAGTGGCTTTCAGTTGACAATATACAAAATACTGCTAGATTTAGACAAAATGAAATTCTGTCTATCTATTGTAAGCTGCTACGAGAAATACTGAAAAACCATTGGGAGATTTGCAATGCGAGATTTAGTCGACAAAGGGGTTGTGCTTAAGAGGTCTGGTACCTGCGTCGGTCGGGTTATTCGCCAAACCGACCGATCTTCATGTTGTTGAATTCTTTGGTGGTCGAGACAACTACGGTGAACGACCAGATGAAATTGAATCTGTCCACAGTTCCATTCAAGAGGCCGAAGGTGCTGCTCGGGCGAACGTCCATTAAATAACAAACCACATTCGTACTAAACGAATCCACAAATGAAAGAGATAGTCGCCATGGGCATCGCCAATCACATTATTGACGCATGTAAAACATTGTATGAAGTGAAATATGCCTTCAACCTTCGACAGGCAGGTTACGACGATGGGTACAATGACGTCCCTTCGCGTCAATCGCTGCATGGCTTTGCGGCTAGGCTGGTTGAACATGGACTGCGTCGTGAAGATGCTGAAACCGGCGCCCAACATCTAATGGAAGAATATGAACGCGGATACCGCGAAGGCACCGCTGCTCGTAGGTAGTACTATGGCTCAGTCTTCAGGCGTGTCAGTCCCCACGGGCAGAATAGCCAAAGTGTGCAGCTAACAATTACGTTAACCTTAGCGGTGGAATCTGAACTCAGCGCGTAATATCGCCACCCGGTTACGCTGGTCGTTAGGCTCAAGATCCAAGAAAGGCAAATGTGATGACGGAGCAAGAGGACAAACGAACCGTAAAAATAAAGACCTACGAGTTTTTCGCTAAACTTTCCACACCCGAGAAGATCGCGGTGTACAGCCTCATTTCCCTTGTGGCGGTAGCAGTCTGGGGATTCGGATACTGGGTGGGAGGTGAAATCGGTGAAAACCGAGTTGCGAAGGCCGAAATAGATAAGAGTAATGTGGTTTCCGACTTCCAAATTCAGATGATTGCAAAAGAATCGCAGATTACAGAACTTACTCGACAAGTTGGCGATTTGACTTCAAAGGCAGCGTTACTTCAACAAGAACGCGACAACCAATTGAGCCATACCAAGACAAGTGAGATCAAAGCTCGCTTCGTTACATTGTTGGGGAACTACTACGACATCAAAGGCGAGATGCCAGCGAATTCAAGGGATTGGTCAAATCCGGCGCACAAAGAAATCAAACGGCGATTTGACAGCTCCCAAAAAGATTTGATCGACTATACGCTATGGCTTGAGGAGAATGCTCGCAATCCCAACGGGACACGGCTAGCTACAATCTGTAGAGATGCAGAGAATCTCTGGACCGGAGTGGTGTTCTATGATGGCTCAGAATGGACACCCCCGTCGCTTTTAAAGCGCAAACTTCGTCGAAAGTAAAGCGAGAGCCTAACTAATCGGTGCACAAAAGTTCGTTCACGTTTCGGTTTTTCAAACTTATTTCCTCCGTGTTCAATTCTTGGTGTGCCAACATCAATTCCGTTGGTCCGCCAACACGGTTACCTCAAAAGTTGGAGCAAGTAAATGAGAAAGAAACTACCATTTGTGGCCGTTTGTATTCTGGGCGTTGCATGGCTCATGAAGGACGTAGTTTTACGGTATACCACAGATACGGTGCATGAAGAGCGAATCCTTACGGAAATCGCGCTTCATGATGTGGTGGGCAATCGTGAAGTGATGTTCCGAATTGAGAAACTTGAAGGGAGACTGTTTGGGGCTATTCAGAGTCTGGAGCCTCGAAATGATAGCACGAATCATCCTCTATTGGTTGTTGCGAGGACTTGGCAAACTGACCTAGCCGCAGGTGCAAGATTCATTAGACAAGAAGCGGAATCAGAGCAGACAGATGTCAAGAAATTGCTGAGCGTCTTACAAGAGAATGAGTCAGGCGAATGGAATGCTGACTATGGTGACATCTCGAAGCGTCTGGAAGACGGCATAGCCATTCTTAGGAATAGAAAGGATGCTCTGAAGGCATGGGTTGCCCTCACAGTGAGGTTGGGAGTCAAGAATCCAGACGATGGCTATGACCTAGAATCAGAGAATGCCAAGGGCGAGAAATTGGCGACTGAAATGCGGGAAGCAATTGAAAGCATTCTGGATACGTCGGCTGACGAAAGGGAACTCAGAGCAACGATCAGAGACAAGACTCACGCATCCGTTTCCACTACGAACCGCCGGGCTGAGATTATCTACTTATTGTTTCTTTGCCTGACCTTAATTGCTACCGTCATCGGTGTGCATAACGAGTACATAAAGTCGATTTCCAAAGCATCCAAGGGCTCCAGTAAGGGCGATGCACCTAACTCAGATTCCGCTAGCGCTCCATCTGAGTAGGTGATCTTATCGTTACTCTTGCCCTCGTCCGTTATACTCAATCATATTCGCAAATGCGTTTTTAAACCACCCATTTTGTGAAATGGCATTGGTCGAATAGTACCTGAGGCTAGTACATCGGACGCGAGCGCTTCGTTCGAAATCGAATGCTACTCAGATTGAAGACAAGATCAAATTTCCGCGAAACTCATCGAATGCAGGACAGCTGACAATAACGAACGTTAACGCGAACTGGTTCTAATTCAGAGTAAAACCATTCGAAATAACTGAGAAGTCGGAAAAACAGAGCGCACTTCGATCTGAAATACGACTTTCCGTGAAAAATTCAGCCCTCATTAATTTTTTGAATTCGCGTAAGCTGACGGCAATGTTACCTGGCGAGCGTTTTTCGAAACTGGCTGATTTTTGCGAGTATTTCCTGATGTTCTTTTTCCCCTTTGGTTTTGTCTTTTGCAAGTTCGATCTTTTTGATCGTCTCTTGAATGCGTGTTTGCAAAGGTTTGTCATCTGTGTTTAATGCTTTTCGTAAGGTTGGTATCAGGGGTTCGGCCTTCATGCCGAAGGTTGCCAGCGCACCAGCGGCATTTAAGCGGACCCACTTATCATCGTCTTGTAATAATTTTGCAACGGCCTCCATATTGCTTTTGCTATAGGGATCGAGCTGAGCCAGATGACCAGTACCCCAACCTCGAACCGTCCTATCGGTACTTTTCAGTCCCTGAGAGTAACGTTTTTCCAGATCGGCAAGTTCGATTACTGTGACACCTTCGGGGATTTTAATTTTTTCGAGTTCGATGTCGCCACCCACGTAAATGGTCAACATCGGGTGCTTGCTCCAGATCTTGGCTCCCTGATCTTTTTTAGTCATACTTTTGGCAATGCCGCCGACAAGATGCAGGTTCCAGTTAAAGTCAACGGTCCGTGCTTTATTGAATGAATGGGTAATACCAGGTCCGGGTCGCAAAACGACCTCATGTACTTTTTCGTCGGTGGCTGCAAACTTCTGTAAGACATCATTCAGCGACGCGTTATTACCACGATAGAAACAATGCTCGTTCCCATTGACCCACTGGTGATAAACGCGGTTTTCATGATTGACGACCGGTACAATTCCCGGCCAGTCCCGGAAATTTGCCGCATTCAATGGTTGATTGCCAAAACTCTCTTCACCTAAAGCCCAAGCGAATGAAGGGATACAGTAAATCGTCAGCAGGGTACCCAATAAAAGTAAAAATACACGCCGCATGATGTTATCTCCTCATTCAAGAAACCAGGCCGAACATCAATTGAGACGAACGGCGCGACATTTTTGTTTCAAAAATCTCTCATCACAAAGGATTCTGTGTAGATTTTATCTGCAAGGCATTACTGCGCGCTCATTGCAAAACAGGCCGTTATCTGAAGTTCACGATGCCTCGTGTCTACTCTCGTGTAATCCAAGTTGCTTCTTCGATTGTACCACTTCAAAACGAAGAGCCAGACGTTATCAGTATTTACTTTAAGGGAGCTGCCTTTATTTGGAAGAAGTTCAGGTTCATACTTGGAACTTGTTTTTGTGTGGTGTACCATGTTCAGTTCATTTCGAGCGATGATTGATACATCATATTGACGCAAAATGCAGAGAGAATTCAGACCATGAGCTATGCAGACAAACTGGAGTCTATGCTCGAATTTCTCTGTAACGACGTCTACGAGATCTTTTCTACTCATCTCGATAAGGCAAGAAATTATACCGAATATGAAGAGACACCCGACAACGTCAAAGAAATTTTTAAGATTGCTTTACATAATCAGGGAACGCTACTGAAGCCTATCCTCAACGCTGCTGCGATGAGCGATGTATTCTGTGTCATACGCGAAAGCATTCTTTCAGATAAAAAAGAAGAAGAAGAGGAACTGGCCCTTGTGGGAGAGTTCCTCCAAAAATCTTTGCATCGTTATTGCTGGTTGGACGATTACAAAAAACATCTGAATGCTAAAAATGCGCAAGAGATCCAGGCGTTGATGAAACAATGGAAAGAAGATCCTGCCTGGTTGGGCGGCGACATATTAGATGGTGCGATTGTCTATCCTTTTAGTAAATTTGTCACGCAATCCTGTATTTTGACTACTTCCCCTGCATTGTACCAAACGTATGCAAAAATGATTTTGATGTCCGCAAGACTCATATTGAAGTCGAATGGCATCACGAGTAGCGATCAAATCTATTATGCCCAGATGAGTAGTTTTCTCACTGAAACGGATGCCGTACTTCGCTCGATGCAAGCTGCCGCTTCTAGCATTACCAATCAAAATAGTTCAGAGAGTGAAGACAAACCTGTCAGTCAGTCAAGCAAACTTAAACCAGAGGATGCGTTACTACAGGGTCTGGATGAACTCACCACGCTCGTTGGCTTAGATACGGTCAAAACAGAAGTATCACGGCTGACCAATTTTCTGAAAATTCGAAAACAACGGCTCGATCAAGGCTTACCTGTTGCGTCACAGACGCTGCATTTCGTATTTACCGGAAATCCGGGAACCGGAAAGACCACCGTTGCCCGAATTATTGCAAAAATTCTATATGGGTTTCAAATTCTGAAAACACCGAACTTCATCGAAGCTGACAGAGCAACTCTGGTGGGTGGTTATGTAGGGCAGACAGCAATCAAGACCAATGAAGTAATCGCCAAAGCGACCGACGGCGTACTTTTCATTGATGAAGCGTATTCGCTGGCAAAATCGGGAGGCCAGGATTATGGTCACGAGGCGATCGAAACTTTACTCAAAAAGATGGAAGACCTGCGTGACAGACTGGTCGTGATCGTCGCCGGATATCCGAATGAAATGGCTGAGTTCATTAGTTCGAATCCCGGACTGGAGAGCCGATTCAGTCGTTATATTACTTTTGATGACTACCATGTTTCCGATCTCTGCCAAATATTTGAGCTGATGTGCAATGCCAACTCATATCAATTAACGTCCGAAGCCCGCGGCAATCTGGCGATCATATTAAATCGTGTTTTTGCTGAACGCGACCAAAATTTCGGCAATGCCCGCCTCGTACGGAACGCTTATGAACGCACTTTGGGCAATCATGCAGATCGCCTGGCCACAAATGAGGGGACCATCACACGCGAAGCATTATCGACCATTGAAGCCATCGACCTGCCATTTAAATTTGCAAGCACAATTTCAGCCCCCTTTGATCTCAAAGATTCGATCTGGCACGTCAATTGTCCACAGTGTGAAAATTCCACCACAGCCAGCCTGCCCTTCCTCGGTCAATTTGTAAAATGCAATAATTGCAGTACCCTCTTTCGATGTCCCTGGTGGAATCTCGACAGGAACACAGTTCCCGGCATGAAGAATTTTGAAATATTCGAACGCCCCTCGGACCTGGATGGATACGATGTGCAAGAGGAGCGCAAAGATTGATCAGTAAATCCAGGGCAACCAAATAGAGAAGGATCATATCATGTTGCAGAATTCAAAACGATTTTGTCTGTTCGGTCTGGTCCTGCTCTGCGCTGCGATAACGCATGGCAAAGAGGGATCGCCGGAATCAAATAAACACTGGCAGTCACAGCCTTCTGGAAAATACGAATTCCTCAGGTTTCCCTATGCGGAAGAAAAAGAAGCCGCCATTCGGGCGGCGCTTCCCATTCGGCGGTTCAAACTTCAGATCTTTGGCGCTGCCGATGTTTTGAATGGCTCTCCAGCTGTGAATTATTACATTGAATTTCATGTTTCCGGCAAGGCACTCCTCCACGCCATCTCAGGAACGGAAAAAAGTGGCATCTACGCAGGAAAGATTTCACTGACCGACTACGCCCGACTCTGCCTGTTGTATGAGACAATGATTGCAGAAGCAGGAGGTCCCGAAAAATTCGGGTATGAAATAAAGTCATCCCATCCTGTGATCTCTAAATTGACGCTGATTTTTGCTGATCAGAGCCCAGTCCGTCAACATCGCAACGATGCGAACTTTGGCGATTTCAAATTCTGGGTCTTCGAAAATGTGATGAAGAATATTGAAAGCGAAGTGAAATGGGAGAAGGTGGAAGCCAACTAGAGAGCAGACTTTTGGGGCTGAACAAAATCAGAGAGAACAAAATTACGCGGATTTTCAATAATACAGTCTGAACTACAATTCTGTTCGCAACCATCCATCGGTTATACTTGCCGTAGCCAATTTTATCAGCGAATCGAACTTGAGGAGAACCCATATGACCGACCAACGTATCAATCGTCGCGAAGCCCTGCAAATCAGTGCTGCATTAGGAGCCGGTCTCTGGCTGGGAACTTCGACTCAATCAACGCGCGCTGCCGCAAATGAAAAATTGAACGTCGCAGTGATTGGCATTGGCGGACGTGGAGTGGCGAATTTGAACGCCGTCGCGAAGACAGAAAATATCGTCGCTCTATGTGATATTGACGACAAACGCGCGGGCAAAGCCTACGAACGTTTTCCAAAAGCAAAAAAATATACCGATTTCCGCCGCATGCTCGATTCGATGGAAAATCAGATCGACGCTGTCGTGGTGAGTACACCCGACCATACACACTTCCATCCCTCCATGATGGCGATGACGATGGGCAAACATCTATACTGCGAAAAACCGATGGCCCATTCCGTCTGGGAAGTGCGCGAGATGACCAAGCTCGCCGCCAAAAAGAATTTAGCGACACAGCTGGGCATGCAGCGACACGCGCTCGAAAACATGCATCGAGTGGTCGAACTCATCAAGTCCGGCACGATCGGCGATGTGAACGAAGTTCACAGCTGGATCGGTTCCAATCGCGGCATGCCCGACCAACCTGTGAAAACCGTAACCCCGCCGAAAACTCTCGACTGGGATCTGTGGATTGGCCCTGCGAAATTTCGCCCGTACGCTCTGAATGCCAAAGGGGAAGGCGCATTGGCGCCTTACAACTGGCGTTTCTGGTGGGATTACGGCACCGGAGAAACCGGCAACTTCGGCTGCCATATTCTCGACATCCCCTACTGGGCCCTCGACCTGAAATATCCCACGCGCGTCGATGCATCAGGACCAGAAATCGATACAGAGCGAACTCCCACCGAAATGCATACGAGTTTTGCCTTCCCGGCGAACGACAAACGACCGGGTCTCAAACTGCACTGGTACCAATCCAAATCGGGGCCGGCGATTTTGAAAGAAAAAGGAGTGAGATTAAAAGGCGCCAATACGCTCTTTATCGGCTCGAAAGGTATGCTGCTAACCGGATTCGGTTCTCATAAACTGTTCCCCGAAAAAACCTTCGAAGGATTCAAAACGCCCGACCAATCGATCCCCGATTCGCCCGGCTTCCACAGAGAATGGACAGACGCCTGCAAAGGCGGCACACCTGCAACTTGCAACTTCGACTACTCCGGCCCATTAACCGAAACTGTGTTGCTCGGAAACAACGCCTATCGCGCGGGAGGCGGATTCGACTGGAATGCGACCACTTTAACGGCCACAGGAAACGACAAAGTAAAACCGTTTCTCTATTCCAAATTCCGTAAGGGCTGGGAAGATTTTACGAGTTAAGCATTATACGGGTCTGCTTTTTTTGGGTCTGGTTCGTGGAACGAGTGTTGCCAAACCTCCATCAATTCCCAGAACTTGTCCTGTGATCCAGTCATTTTCAGCCTGCAGTAACCACTGGATCATCGATGCTACATCACCTGGGTTGCCTAATCGCCCCATCGCGTGCATCTCAATCGACGTAGCTTCTGCAGGATCGGTTTGCCAGAGACTGCGCGTCATTTTTGATTTTATCAATCCCGGCGCGACTGCATTGACCCTGATTCCACGATTAGCATAAGTGGCGGCAGCAGACTGAGTCAAACCGATCACCCCTGCTTTGGCAGCAGCAATTGCTTCATGATTGGCAATACCGATTCGTGCTGCCGCCGAAGAAATTAACACAATCGATCCACCCGAACGCCCCATTACTTTTGCACCACTGCGTACCGTTGTAAATGCAGACGTCAGATTCACTGCTAATGTTTGTGACCATTCTGCATCGGAAGTCAGATGGGCTGGTTTCAAAAGCACGGAACCAATGCAGTTCACCACGCCATCGAGACCGCCTAATTCATCATTGGCTCTCTTCAGACAACCCTCAATCGATTCCGGCTCTAACGCTTCAACAATGTGTGTGGAAGCCGACAATTCCTCTGCTAATTCCTGCAAACTTTCCTGGTCACGCCCGCCGAGGAAAACTTCATGGCCTGCTCTGATTAAGCGGCGACTCAATTCGGAGCCAACTGAACCGGTTGCACCTAAAACAACAAATTTCTTTGGTTCTACCTGTGCATCGCCTGTACTCATGATTTTAATTCCTGTTGGTTTTCACAAAGTTGATACGAAAAGGCATTCCCAATTCCAATCTGAGGTCCATAATCCTACTGAAAAACGGTTTGATTGTAGTAGGCCTGAATGCGATTTGATTTCGACTCTCTTGTTTCATAGTCGTCAAGTAACAAATTTCAAGCACTCCTCTTTGAATTTGATGGTATGAAACATCCTGGAGCATGAGATGATTGAAATTAACAGAACCCCCGCGGGCATATACGAAGTCCATGCCGAAATTCTGATTCCTCATTCTATAACCGAAGTCTTCGACTTTTTTGCGCAACCTCAGAATCTGGAAGCGCTCACACCTCCATGGCTGAACTTTCAAATTATCACGCCCTTGCCGATCAATGTGTCTGAGGGAGCGCTGATCGATTATCGACTCAAGTTGCATGGTTTTCCGATCAAATGGAAAACAAAAATCACCGACTGGAAGCCCCCCTATCGCTTCGTGGATACGCAACTCAAAGGACCTTACCGCTTATGGCAGCATGAGCACACATTTCAGGAGTCGGCCGGTGGAACGCTGGTGACTGACAAAGTACAATATTCCGTACTGGGGGGCCCATTGATCAACTGGCTGGTCGTCCAAAAAGATGTCGAGCAAATTTTCAACTACCGGCTGGAACAGTTGCGACAGTTCAAACCAGCAGAAACTGAATCAAGGCTTTAACCAGGGGGCACTTAATCTTCGGTTTCCCTATCCCCCATGACTGTCATCGAGTTCATATCCAGAATTCGGTACTCGCTCTCTTCATTTGTTTGATGGGCAATTTCTGCTTTGACATCTAAACAGGTAAGCCAACCGCCTCGGCAAGCGTTGGTATCGATACAGATCGCATGTTTGAGGTTGGCGGGGATTCCTGATTTTTGTGACGTGTGTCCGCAGATCACCTGCTTACCTGAAATATGGGGCTGCACGTCTTCAAACTTAAGCCAGCGAAACGCTGTGGAATCTTGCTGATCCAGAGGTTCATCGGGCTCAACCATTCCATGCACGAAGATCTCTTCATCCGTTTCGAAATAATCCTGAAAACTTTCGATCAATTCCCAATGACTATCGGGCACATTCTGGATATCTGCACTTTGATAATCGGGGGCATAAGACAGCAATGTTTCTTCGCCCCCAAAATACATCCAACTTCCGCAAGCAATTTCGCACTCATGGGCATCGAGCATAAACTCTTCATGATTGCCCATGAGAAAAACCATGGGTACATCCTGTTCTAAAGCGATGAGCAGATCGATACAGCCTTTGGTATCAGGGCCGCGTGAGATCACATCGCCCAGAATGACCAGCAGATCCTCGGACGTTGGCTGTACTTTTTCAATCAACAACTGAAGCGATGTAAGACAACCATGAATGTCGCCAATCGCAAGTAAACGATCCATGGTCCTGAGTGACTCCCTAATGATTCTCTGATAACAGACTGGCATTCAGAATGTGAGATGCTTCTGAATTGAGAACTTCAAAATGAAAATCAGAATAGTAGTCAAAAAACAGATCAAATTCGACCCAGTCGACGAACTCAACTTCATCGCCTGTGGTTTCTATTTTCAGAATCTCTTTTGAAAAGGGTGAACTTAGAATCGTCAACTGACTTTTGGGAAACGCGTCTTCTTCGAACTCGTCCAATTCCTCCGAGATCAGATAAAACCACTCGTCGTCACTGGTTCGAATTAAATATCCAGCCAGAGGTTCCGCATCTGTGATCGGCCAGTATTGAATAATATTTCGAATCAAATATTGATCCGCATAACCGCTGGCGACATCCCGTTGATGCTGTTCTTTCGCATCTGACCAGCTTTGATAATCCTCGGCACGACGCCTCAGAATGATTCTAACGCCGAAACCCATAGCCACGCAGGCCACAGTCAACATCAAAATTTGACAGAATAAATTGGGCTCGCCAACCCACACCCACCATTGAATTAAGACTGCAACAGGCGTAATCAGCATCAGGCAGAAGAGCGGCAACCCGATCACCCAGAGCATGATATCCATGAAATAATAATCGTACCGATACTCTCCATCAGGGGGTTCCTCATATTCATATGGGATGGTGGATGTTTCAATCATATGTTTGCAACCATTTTTTTGAATTCGAAAGGACTCACTAAAATTCGTCGACCGGTTCGCCACTGTTGGGAGTGCTGAGTGCTTTGAGTACCGCTGGATCGATATCTTCGGAAATAAAGCGCACGCTGCCATCTCCAAGTAAAATGTTGGCCCCTCCTTTAAAGGGACCGCCAAATCCATGCCTGCTCTGATTGATGCCCCGTGCCGGGTCGCGAAAGTTCGTGGGATTGCCCCAGGGCTTGATGTTGGATCTGATTTCGCCCGCCAGAATCGTATTCGATGTTCCGTCTGTGATCTCTTTAAAATTCATACCACCATTCACATTTAATACCCGACTATTGGCGGCGTAATGGGCGGGCTGATATCCCTGAAATGTTTCCTCGCTGCTTTTACCATTGTCATAATCCGATTTTAGCCCCGGGTTCTGAATCGCATTGATTCTACTTTGAAAATGTTCTTTGTTGGTCTTATCAGTCCAGGGCTCATGGAAATCGATTTTGTTGTAGAGGGACTCTTGTTCCACAAAGGGCAACAGCCGCGTCACCCAACTATGGTGTGGTTGACCTGCTCTAAACGTACCACCAATCGGAAGCCGGGAATGTAAGTCATGGTAGTTATGCATCGCCAGGCCAATCTGTTTCAGATTATTCTTGGATGTACTGCGTCTGGCTGCTTCACGACATGAAGACACGAAAAAAGGCAGATGAGGTTTTTCTTCCAAAAATGTATCTGATTCATCGGTCGCCATCCACCAGGTCTGATGCGTGATACTGACTATGCAAATTCCACTCATCACCAGCATCAATAACATCGCGACGAGAGATAGCGTCCAGTATTTCTGCCAGCTACCCTGTGTCGTATCAGTACGCGAATGATATTTGCAACACACAATGTGCACACCCCCGGAAAACACAATCAACGCACTCAGAAACCAGAAGGTCTGTTCCAAAGAAATCGTCAACGTGGGCAATTCACGTTTCAAATAAAAGAACCAGCCTGCAATCAACTGAAATGCCAGAATAAAGGGAAAGATGACACCTTGGCAAAAAGTAAAAACACACAATATAACGACAACTGTCAAAGTCAGGGCTTTGCTATTCGTCTCTGGTTGGTCTGGAGAACTAGTTTCTGTGGTCATCTTGCCACCTGATTGCTAGAAATCATTTGCGAAAATCCCCCACCGAATCACCCCCGTTGGGTGTCGAAAGGGCTTTGAGAATCTGCGGGTCGATTTCATTACTGATAAAACGGGCGCTGCCATCGAGGAAAATCATATTCGCGCCGCCTGATTTCCAGGGCGCGCCGAAACCGTCGACATGCTTGTTGATGCCCAAGGCTGGGTCACGAAAATTGAATGGATCACCCCAGGCACGAACGCGGCTGAAGACTTCACCGCCCATAATTGTGTTCGATATGCCATCTGGAATCTGATCAAACCGAGACTTGCTGCCCGGATAAAAAACTTGATTGTTCAATGAGTAGTAAGATAAACCGTAACCTTTGCTGTTATAGATAGTACGATCACGACCACGCATGATAAAGACAGGGAATGACGTTTTAAAATATTCAGCGTTTCGTTCTGAATTCCAGGGTTGAAAATCATCAATTTTCATTCGATGTCCTACCGCATCAAGGAAGGGCAGAAGTTCGGTCTCCCAACTGTGTAATGGCTGACCAGAGGGCCCCATGATACCAGAAGGGAGACGACGTTCCTGACCGGATGCAAAGTTAACGACTGCCAGACCATTATTACGTAGATTATTCATGGACGCACGTTGATTTGATCTACCCCTGCTTCCATAGGAGGTCTGAATCACTCTTTTTTCAGTCGTAAATAACCAGGACGTCTGATGGGCAACTCCCACAACAGCAAAGCCACCGGTGAAGGAAATCACCAGCAATACTAACACGGCGCAGGTCCAGCGCAATCGCCAACGGGACAGAGAGACGGCTGTATTTTGATTCCGAATTTGCCGGATGATCAAAATTCCCAGTAGATGAATCACTACCGCCATTAGAACACACAGCAATAGCGCCGTCACCAAACCTGATACCGAAATCATCATTTGTGGTATGACACGTTTTAAAAAAGAAAACCAACCCACAGCCAGATAAAACAGGGTTTGAATCGGAAAAAAAACTCCAGCGCAGCCCAGGAAAAAGGCAGCGCAGAGAGTCAATCCGAGCAGAACGAGGATCCACTTTTTGCATTTTCCCGCTTTGTTCTTATCTTGCATCCCAACTGGTTCATTTTCCATTAAGCACCTCCTGTGCTTCTTTGAGCGGCAGCACTTTAATGGCTCCATCGGTGAAGAGCACCAGTTGTTGATCGTCACCGTACACAGCCTGCTCGAAAGCCAATGGCTCTGCGGGCTCGGGTTTCTTTTCGCCGGTCACGTAACCGTATTTCACCCGCAAGTCGCCGGGTTGAAGCCAGAATTCGTCAGCGAAAACCGCGTCGTCTGCTTTGTCTGGAAATTTTCCCTGGTGTGTCGCGACATGCATGAACAGAGCCGTCCGCAGTTCGCTTAGTTTTTCCTGACGTTCTTCTAATAACGCTTCCGGGGTTTCTAATACGACTGGTTCAGAATCGGCTAACTTGTAGGTGCGGCCCTGTTTCTCCCAGGCGCCAGGCGTTAATAGTTCCCGCGCACCCGAGATCATTGTCAGTACAAACAGAAACATCAGACCCCAAAGAATCGTACCCGCCAGAGCCCCTTTATAGGAGAGCACCGGCATTTTAGGAAAATCGCGTGCCAACATATTCCACAGCTTTTTAAAAACCCAGGCACTCAGCAATAGCACCAGTAGAAAGAACGAAATCGACTGAATTCGCAGACTGGCGATCTCTGTCAGATCCAGTGAAGAGCTCGGCATGCCCGCTTGTGCCATTTGACTTGTTGAACAGAAAACGATAACGGAAGTGATCACGAAACGAATCGGCATGGAGATGTGCTCCGTTTAAAAGAGATGTGCAGGCGACACTTCCATAATACACGAGCTCAAAAGAGACGCGAGTCTATTTTTCGCAAACCAGCTGCTTTTTTGACTGCAGAGGTGGAGAGAGAAATGCCATCTGAAATAGAGAAAGGGATGCTCAGAATTTTGTGTCAGAATTTGCTGAAGAATGCCATTGATCCGCAAATCAATTGATTCAACAATGAGACTCGCTAAGCGCCTGACACCGGAATGCCTTTAATCGCACTTTCGAGGTCTGCCTCGCGGCGTGATTGTGCTTTCGAGGTTGAGTTTTTTGACGATTTTTTTAGTCCAGTCTGCATCGCCGTAGGGACAGCCACGCTGAATACTCTGTTTCACGGCCTGCAGCTCGCTGTCTGTGATCGCCTTGTTGACATAGGCTAACCAGCCCTGCTTACGGCGGATTGGCCATTGTGATAAAAGCTGTTTCTGTTCGGCAGTTCCAAATTTCCAGCGATGCAAACTGCTCCATTGCCAATTCTCTGCCTTCCGCACGAATTTTCCCGATAAAGGATTGCGTTCGACATATTGACACACGGCATTGATATGCGCATCATCCTGCACGGGGAACGACTTGAAACGACCCTGGTAAACATGGCCGGTGCCAATACTTTGTCGGCTTGAATGCCAGCGCTGGGTATGCGTTAACGTGAGCCAGCCGACGAATTTGGAAAGCTCGCCTGCTTTTCGTGGATGAACCACTAGATGCCAATGGTTGGGCATCACGCAATAACTGAGCAACCGCATCTCAAACCGCTCGATCGCTTCGGATAATACCTGCTCGAAGGCGGCATACTCCTCTTTGGTCTCAAAAATCGTCATCCGCGCATTCGCACGATTGAGAACATGATAG
>NZ_CALEMX010000230.1 GCF_937910335.1 uncultured Gimesia sp.
CATCATGGTCAATTCGAATACCGAAACCGTTTCCACCGATTATGATACATCAGATCATTTATTCTTTGAACCACTTACAACAGAAGACGTGCTGAATATTTGCGATCGAATGCAGCCCGACGGTGTGATCGTGCAGTTCGGCGGACAAACGCCGCTTAATTTAGCCCGCGGACTGGAAGCCGCCGGTGTAAATATCATCGGCACGAGTCCGGACATGATTGATGCGGCAGAAGACCGGGAACGCTTTCAGGCGATTCTTGAGAAACTCAACTTGCGTCAACCACCAAATGGAATTGCGACGGACACGGAAAGCGCGCGTGCAGTTGCCAACAATATCAGTTATCCGATTCTGGTTCGTCCCAGTTACGTTTTGGGCGGACGGGCAATGGAGATTTGTTATGACGAAGAATCTCTCGTGCGGTATATGAATGAAGCCGTCAATGCTTCGCCAGATCACCCTGTACTTGTCGACCAGTTTCTGGAAGATGCGATTGAAGTTGACGTCGATGCAATTTCTGATGGCATAACCACGATGGTGGGTGGCGTGATGGAGCATATTGAAGAAGCGGGAGTTCATTCCGGAGACTCGGCCTGTGTTTTACCGCCACACTCATTGCCCGATTCCGTCATCGATGAAATAAAACGAGCGACACATGCCCTGGCACGAGAATTAAAAGTCAAAGGCCTGATGAATCTTCAATTTGCAGTCAAACAGTCTGCTGAAGGATATGACGTTTATATTCTCGAAGTCAATCCCCGTGCCAGCCGTACGTCACCCTTCGTATCCAAAGCCACAGGAATTTCTTTGCCCCGTATCGCTGCCAAAGTCATGGCCGGTGTTTCATTAATCGAACAGGGTATTACAAAAGAACCCACGCCGAAGCATACTTCCGTCAAAGAAAGCGTCTTTCCGTTTTCACGATTTCTGGGAGTCGATATTATTCTCGGCCCTGAAATGCGTTCGACGGGTGAAGTAATGGGGATCTCCAAAGGCTTCGCAATGGCCTTTGCGAAAAGCCAATTGGCCGCCAGCACAAATCTGCCTTCAGAGGGAACCGTCTTTATCAGCATGGCAGATGTTTACAAAGAAATGATTATCGAACCCGCACGACGGTTGATTGAGCTGGGATACAAAATTGTTTCAACGTCAGGTACAGCGCGGGTTCTTCAAGAAGCTGGCCTGGAAGTTTCGACTGTGAAAAAACTGAAAGAAGGTCGCCCGAATCTGTTAGACATGATGGCAAATCAGGACGTGCAATTCATCTTCAACACGCCCAGTGGAAAAGGTTCAAGAACCGATGAAGGCAAAATTCGCTCTGCCTCGGTTTCTTATGGCGTCACCTGTGTCACAACCATTCCCGGGTGTCTGGCGGTTGTCAAAGCATTGGATGCCCTGGCAGAAGATTCCACACCTCAAGTTCGTGCACTGCAAGACTGGATGGCTGATCTGTAAACTACGATTACAGTAACAACCATCCTCTACGACGCTCATCAGGAAAATGAACCCACTCATTCCAGCGATAGATTATTTGTTGACACTGTTCCCGAATCAATTTCTACAGAACCCGAAACCAAATTGTCCGTCACTTGATTCTGTTGCCCCCCTGTGACACGAATTGCAAAGTCCTTGGCGGCTTCTGTAATCAAACAATCAGAAATGCGAGATTGTTTCACATTATTCAGCAATATGCCGCCATTTTCACACTCACGAATTGAACAATTCGTGACATTCATTCTCTCACAGTTTTCCAGAATCAAACCGGCGGCTACTTCCCGAGTCGATTTAATATTCAGGCTGTTGAGTGTGCAATCGCTGCAGTCTTTGAATACATTCGCATTTTTTGTCTTCGCCCGGTAGTCAGGGTTTCGATCCAATAAATTCGCTCCCAAAACAATATAAGAAGAATCCTCGACGAGCAAATTGTGTTCGTAAGCCTGCCAGAGTGTATTGCCGGTAATCGTGATACCACGGGCATGCTTTAAATGAATATTGACGGCGACGTCGCTCATGGAATTGTCGGCGATTGCAAAATTGCCAACCTTACGCGGATCTTCTGGCCCATTGCCAATAAATCGCACGTTAGCAGAATCAATCGCATGATTCGTATGTTGAATCGTGCAACCAAAAATCGCACCTTCCCTTAGAGAACCCTTTCGAATATCAAACAGAATATTTGCAGTGGCGGGTGTCTCTTCACCCATGTTGCCTTCAATGTCACAGTTCCCGATTTGAATATTCCGAATTTGGCTTTCTCGCACCACAATCCCTCCCAATTTATTGTAGCTGATATGAGAATCGGAAATATTGATCTGATGCAGGTTCAATTTATCCAGATAAATGCCCACTCCTTCATTCTGATAAAGATGGCAATCATCAATGGCCACATTCCGGTTACGTTCGTAGAGATAAATGCCATGCAGGGCCTTGCGGACCACCAGACGTGTAATAGTGATCTGCATCGTTTTTGTCGCAGAGACGCCAATGGCTTCCGGGTGCTTGCCGACAATCTCGATGCCGTCAACCATGGGCGTGCGCTCTTTTTTCCAGACTACCGGCTGAACTGTTTTGGGGGCGGCTGTTCCGTTATGAGTGCCAATAAAATGAAAGGCCGGACCCGCGCCTTCCATCAGAATGGTTGCCGTGCCATCTCCGGAAACCGAAGTCGGCCCCACTTTGTTCAAATCAATCACAACCGGCCTGGTGAATCGATAACGGCCGCGAGGAAACCGCAGCGAACCAACCGACGCATCCACCATTTTTTGAATCGCAGCCGTATCATCGGTTTTGCCATCTCCTCGCGCACCATAGTCCAAGACCGTTTTGCAACCAGCGTGCTGACCATTGGCCGTCGGCTGTTCCTGACTCAAAAGTCTGCTTGAATCATCTGGAATAAGCAGGCACAGGCCGAAAAGTACGAGTGCGGTCAAGCAAAGAGTTGATATGGTTCTCAGTTTCATAAGAATGACTTTCCATGCGGGAGGTTTTCAGGCAGGAGATCGCCGACGAAGCGAACAGCCCAACAGTTCAGGAAGCTTATCAATGAGTCTAAGCAACAAAGAAGCGAGGTTCAACTGTCGTGCAGGCGAAAAACGACAAGGACTTCGCGGCAGCAGAAACAGCCTTGTTTACTGATGATAAACGGGTCGCGGCTCATCGCCGGCAATAATTTTCAGATAGCTCTGATAGCGCTGCCGGGAAATGAAATCACTGGCGACCGCACGTTTCACACCGCAATCAGACTCATGTGTGTGTGAACAATCCGGAAAACGGCATTGAGGAATGTAGGGACAAAAGTCGCGAAAGAATCCTTCGACTTCTTCCGGACTCACATCCCATAACTGTAACTGTCGAATACCGGGTGTGTCTGCCACCCAGCCCCCGCTTGAGATTTCCAATAAAACAGCAGAGCGCGTTGTGTGTTTTCCTTTGCGAGTCTCCTGACTGATTTCGGCAGTCTCCAGCAATAACTGACTGTCTATCTGATTCAGTAACGACGACTTGCCTACACCACTTTGACCGGAAAAAACGGTCTGTTTTCCTTTGAGCAAAGACCGCAGGCGCGGAATTCCGGTATCATCGATGGCACTTGTTAATACGATGTCGTAACCCAATTGAGCATAAACGCCAATCAACGATTGAAATTCGACGGGATCAACAAGATCGATTTTATTAATGCAGATGATGGAATGAATCCGGCCCTTTTCTGAACTGATCAGGAAACGGTCGATGAGCGATGGTTTCAGTGGGGGATCTGCAGCAGAGACAACAATCACCGCTTGATCAATATTACTGACCAGAATATGTTCGCGACGCTTGCTGCCTCGAGATAAATAAGAACGTCTCGGCTCTACTCGTTCTATGACCGCCTGATTCCCATCTCCTTCAAGTCGAATCAAAACATGATCACCGGCGACCACGGCATTGCGATCATCCCGGGACATGGTCCTGACCAGACGGCGTATCGTACAATCGTAAAGGCGGCCATCTGCTGCCTGCACGACTGAGTTCAATCCCTGTGACCGAAGGACACGACCTTTGAGACAACTGCTCTCGTCTATGTCAATCACAATGGATGATTCACCATCCGGGGTTTCCTGCTCGACTCCCATTACGGTGCGGTGACGCGTCAGGTCTCCTTTACCAGTCAGACGTTCGGAGGCATCCATATATTGTGAATCGAGCTGCTCATCGACTTTATGACTGGAAAGCTTATTCTGCCTGACGTTTTTCTGGCGGTTTTTTTTAAACGCAACCCGAATCTTTTTTCCTTTTTTCTTACCCACTACAGTCCTGGTTCCATAACCATTGTTCGATTTTTATGATGAATCACTCTGCTCGTCATCAAGGTCAATCAGAAATTTCAGACCCAGTTCATCTTCGGTCATTTCTGATTCGTCTTCGGGCAGCACAATCTCTTTTGGCTTCTGAGCAGGAGGCGCCAATGATCGTTGCGGACGCTTCTCCGGTTGGACTAATCCTGCTTTCTCCATCAGACTGAGTTCGAATGGATTCTCTTCTTCCGGCGGAGGCTCATCAGATTGGGGAGTATAATTCACTTCGAATTCGTGTTTGGCTATCGAGAGTTTGTCGCCGGGCAGCAACCATTTCATATCGCATCGCTCGCCATTGACTTTGATCCCGTTGCGGCTGTTCATATCGCGTACGCGCCAATAGCCATTGAGAAATTCTAACCGGCAATGATGCGAAGAGATATTGGGAAAATCCAATGTGATGTCACACCGGCTGCGGCGGCCGACTAACAGTACCTCTGAAAGCAGTGGAATCGGGTCCCCGCCTCCACAAGGGTTTAATTCGCCTAACATTCTTACTTCCTGGTGATTTGTCTGTAGAAAACATCTGAGATGCCTTGATATGCCCGCATATTATTAATCTATACTGCTGGCCAGACATTATAAAGCCCTTATGTAGAGAAAAGTCTGATTTTGGGGATACTTCAAATGACTTGCATAGCTTATACTGAATAATTCAGTAGCGGGAGTCGGCTAAGTGGTCGCTGCGGATTCTTCGGAATTCGTGGAGGAAAGTCCGGGCTCCACAGGGCACGGTGGTGGGTAACTCCCACCGTCCGCGAGGACAGGGAAAGTGCAACAGAAAGCAAACCGCCTGTCTGGTTTCCAGACGGGTAAGGGTGAAACGGTGCGGTAAGAGCGCACCAGCGGGCCGGGTGACCGGTCTGGCTAGGTAAACCCCACCGGGTGCAAGACCAAGCAGAGAGCAGTTTTGGTTCGCCAGGACACGGATCGGCCCGATCCGTTATGACTCTCGGGTCGGTCGCGCGAGGCAGCAGGCAACTGCTGTCCCAGATAAATGGCCACTCTCGACATAACCCGGCTTATCGGCTTGCTCCCGCTATCTGATTTTCCAGAAAGCAACCTGCGCCAGCACCCCGCCAAAAGTCATTTGGATGACATTCGCAGCGCAAATCCGTGTCATTTTGATTGTAGTTTATTCCATTTTATTGAAATAATGACAACAATTGCACCCATGCCAGAGACGCCACTATTTACCCAAACCATTATATATCAACATATTATAAACCAAATCAATTTGATTGGCACGATACATGCTTAATACCATATCAACGCTATTAAGCCACAATCAAACAATTAGAACATTAAGGGAGATAATGATGAAAAACTTCACAATCGCTTTCGCAGCATTGGCCACCATCACATTTGTCAGCAGCACGGCATTCGCCGCAACGCCGTACTATCAACCAAATCAATATAATGCGAGAAACTATAACGGCTTCAGCCAACGCAGCTGGACTAACAACAACTCGTACAATAACAATAGTCGCGGCTACCTGAATCATCGCCGCGCAACCAACCAATATGATTACCTTTCAAATCGTTTCAGCAATTCGAATAACAGTTCTCGCTGCACGACCAGGCCATCGATGACGAACTACAATTACCGTTCGCAATCGAGCATGAATGCGTATCCTTACAATAGCAATCGCTTTGATTATAATCGCAATTACAACCTCAATCGCTATCAGAGCAGCTACAATCTCAACAACTACAACCGTAACAACTACAACTGGCGTGCAGGCCGCTAAGTGCGGATGAAGGTAAACCTGCTATTTGACAACGAAGCACCCCTGGTCGAGACTTCTCGACCAGGGATTTTTTGTGTTATCAATCTAGCGGATATAAGACAGAGCCAACCGCTATTTAATGTGCTGCTTGAATCTGCTTCTATGAAAACAGGCCCAACAGTACTCGTAAGTGAGATACCGGGTCTATATCTATTCAGTTCTGCCCCCTTTTTAATCCTTCGAGAAATTCGCATATGTAGTAGAAGCTTTTTTTTGATCAATATTTCTACTTTTGAATTGCAAAACTAAAATAACAATATTCGGACCATTCACTCTCACCAAGTCTGTTTCTGGCTTTTACTCGAATTCGTCCTGGTTGTGATCCTCCAAAATTAAACATATAAAAAGGGATTGGGATTTGAGTATCCAGCTCTACGGGTTTATCAAATTTCTCCGGTTCCAAGGGGCTGGCCCAACTTTCTTCTATGGTATAAGTTATGGGGTATTCACCAGAACTGGGATACCATCTACAGTCCAGGATCCGAGGATAGTGTGAAAAAGCCGTTCGTGAAATAGGAATGATTATTTCTGGTATCGAAGGAGTTCCGTCCAATGACAGTTTTCCCATGAAAGGATCTGTTTTCCTAAAGACTCTCTCGTTTTCATCATACCCAATTAAAAACACATAAGTGCGCCGCTCGGGAAGCATCGGCATTTGTAAATGTCCATAAGAGCAATTAGCATCAGCCCGATAGGGATCCTCGAGCGGGGGGCCGAGCAATGCAACAACTTCATCTCGACTCATTCCGACCTGGACTGCTTCCCACTTTCGATAATCGGGTTGAACAAATTCAGGCTCTGTTGAATCATAAGAAAAACAATTTTGCATACCGATATTACTCCTTAGGATTTTCCCCATTCAGTCTGGATGTCCCATTTTAGATTGTATCTTAATTCGAGGTCAAGTTTTTTGACGGTTTTAGCTGTCTATTCTGTTTCATCGGAGTGCGATACAGTCGCTTCAATATAAAGGTTTGCGATGCCTTTATCCATTCTTTTTTGAATCGATTTACTCTGGTCATTCGTGGTGGATTTTCTACCACGAAAAGCACGAAAGTCACGAAAAATTCTGACCCGTGTTTGGTTCGATGTTGATGGTTTTTGGATGATGGTTGATGGGGGGCCCAACAGCGGTTGACAATGTGCGGCTCCGTTTTTTTCTGATTAAATCGAACATTGTGGCGATCATTGTTCTGCTGCTCATGCTCTGATGAGCACTGCTGGATTTTCATCTGCTGCCTGTTTGTGGCTATCGGGTAGAATCTTTGTGCGTGGGTTGGTTAGGCCAACATCCTTGTGGATTAATTTCTACCACGAAAAGCACGAAACGTTCTGGCGGGCGGACACATGGGTTCCGCCCCTACCTTTTAGATGGGTCCTCGCCTACTTTTTATAGGGGCTGTCCTTAGATGATATTGTTGCCGTGTGTTTCTGATGGTTACTTTCTAACGGCGATTCGTGTGACGGCGCCCCTTGCCTTGCCAACGGCGGCTAGCGCCGAGCCACTCAGATACTTGTTGTCGGGCGCTGGTGTTGTGTTGGTTGCTTTGACTGGAAATGA
>NZ_CALEMX010000231.1 GCF_937910335.1 uncultured Gimesia sp.
AAATATATATAATATATAAATATCAAAAGTAAGGACTTATCAGGCTTTCAGTTCCTTGGTAAATATTAATGTATGAAACAACGACAACATAGAATCATTCGATCCGCGTCTGGTTTCGGGCTGTGTCTGCTGGGGCTCTGTTTCTCACAAACATTGTCCGGCGCTGAAGGTGTCGACTATCTCAAGCAGATTAAACCGATTTTTGCTGAGAAGTGCTATGCCTGCCATAGTTCACTCAAGCAGGAATCGGAATTGCGACTGGAAACGCGTGACCTCATGCTGAGAGGGGGTGACAGTGGCGCTGCGCTCGTGCCCGGTAAAATCGATGAAAGTCTCCTGCTGCAACGCGTGATCGCCCAGGCAGACGAACAGATGCCACCACCGGGCGAAGGCTCCCGGTTGTCAAAGCATGAAATTGAATTGATCAAGAGCTGGATTGCGCAAGGTGCCATTTCTCCCAAAGAAGAAATTCCCGGTAGTCCCAAAGATCATTGGGCTTTTCGACCTCCTCTGAAAGCGAAAGTTCCACAACGTCACGCTGGTCCGGCAATGCGAAATCCTATCGACGCCTTTCTGGCTGCACAGCGAGAGAAACAGGGATTACTCAGTGTGAAGCCCGCATCGAAGCGAGTATTGCTACGCCGCGTCTATCTTGATCTGGTCGGCTTGCCACCAACACAAGAACAGATTCAGGATTTCGTGAATGATACGGACAGCGACGCTTATGAGAAAATTGTAAATAAATTATTAGCGAGCCCGCAATACGGCGAACGCTGGGGCCGCCACTGGATGGATATCTGGCGATATACAGACTGGTACGGATTGGGAGCACAGTTACGTTACAGCCAGAAACATATCTGGCACTGGCGAGACTGGATTATCGAATCCCTGAATCGGGACAGTAGTTATGCCGAGATGATTCAGGATATGCTCGCCGCCGATGAAATCAAACCGACTGATCACAAAGCGCTCCGTGCTACCGGTTTTCTGGCGCGACATTATTATCTCTTCAATCGCACTACCTGGCTCGACAGTACTTTGGAACATACATCGAAAGCATTTTTGGGACTGACGATGAATTGTGCCAAATGCCACGATCACAAATATGATCCGCTGACGAACGTCGATTATTATCAGATGCGGGCCATTTTTGAACCTTATCAGGTGCGGCTTGACGCACTTCCCGGAGAAACAGATCTTGAGAAAAATGGGTTACCTCGTATCTTCGATGCCCACGCTGATACCAAAACCTACGTGCACATTCGCGGTAACGAGAAGGACTCGGATAAAAGCCGGGAAATGAAGCCTGCTCCCCCAGAACTCTTCACATTCGATGAATTCAAGATTACTCCGGTAACTCTACCACCGGAAGCACATCATCCAGCGATGCAGGAATTTGTCTTAAAAGACCAGCTCAAAACAGCCTCAGCAAAGATTGAAATTGCCAAAAAAACGTTACAGCAAGCCAAAAAACAACTGGCGGATCTCGAACAGAAAGTAAAGTTAGAACAGAAATCGAAACCCGATCAGAATCAGCCGAAAACAACTAAGGATGCAGAACCATTTCTGGTTGACGATTTTAATAAAGCAAATCCACAACTCTGGACGATGGGTCCCGGCCAGTGGGCTTTTCAGAAGGGAAAATTGATTCAAACAAAAACTGGTTACGGACGTGCGTATCTGCGTTCCATTCAGAATCATCCACAGAATTTTAAAGCAACATTCAAATTCAAAACCACTGGTGGAGATAAATGGCGCTCGGTAGGGCTGGCCTTCGATGTGAATGGCAAGCGGGAGAAAATGATTTATTTGAGTGCCGTCCAACCCGGTTCCAAGTTACAGGTTTCCTATAACACTGGTTCCAAATCGGAGTATCCCGGTGACGCCGTGCATGCATGCAAGGTGAATTTGAATGTGCCTTACGAATTGGAAATCAAAGTCCGCGATCAGCTGGTCAATGTTGCTCTGAATGGAGAGCACGCCATCTCTTATACACTTCCCGTAAAGCGAGAGGCCGGGAAAATTGATATCCTGGCTTTTGACGCCGCTGCAGAATTTGACATGGTAAGCATCAGTTCTCTCGCTTTAAGTGATTCATTAATCGATGGAAAGAAATCAGCAAAAATCACACTGAATCTTGCGAAAGCAAAATCAAAAACCGCTGAAGTATCCCTCAAGGTTGCACAACACTTTAAAGAATCATTGCAAACAGCTCACGCTGCGGATAAATCCAGATATTCGAATCAGTCGGTGGTGAAACAAACAGAGTTAAAACAGGCAGCCGCTCTGGCCGCACGAAAATATGAACTGGCCGTTGCAGAACAAAAACTGGCACAGGCAGAAGAAAAATTGGAAGCAACGACAGGCGAGGCAAAGAAAAAAGTCGAAAAAGAAATCGCCACCGCCATCAAGCAGCTTGAAAAATCCCGGCAGACGGTCAAAAAACCCGGTGAGAAATATACGCGAATCCGAGCCTCACGCAAAGCCCTGGAAGGACCCGCTGAAAAAGACGATTCACGCTACAAACCATTTCCAGAAACCAGCACCGGGCGTCGCTCAGCGTTTGCCCGCTGGATGACACATCGCAAGAATCCGTTAACGGCTCGCGTTGCCGTCAATCATATCTGGCTAAGACACTTTGGCCAGCCCCTGGTGAACGAGGTGACCGATTTCGGTT
>NZ_CALEMX010000232.1 GCF_937910335.1 uncultured Gimesia sp.
TTCCAAATCATGGAGGTTTTTCATTCCCTTCAGGTGAACAAGGTTAGCATCTGCTACTTGTGTAAAACTAAGATTCAGATCGTGTAGGTTTGCCATTCCCTTTAGGTGAATCAAACCAGCGTCAGATATTTTTGTACATGAAAGATTCAGCTCTTGTAGTTTTGGTAATCCTTCTAGACAGATTAATCCAGCGTCTGTTATCTTTGACTCTGATAGATCCAACCATTGAAGCTCTCGTAACCTCTCAAGGTGAGCTAGTCCCTTGTCTGTTATTTCTGTCCCACTGAGATCCAGGGAACCAAGTTCTGATAACCCTTCCAAGTGGCCCATTCCGGTATCTGTTACTTGTGTATAGCAGAGAGACAGACTCTGAAGTTTTGACAGCCCTCGTATTTGAGCGACATCGAGATCGCTCACTGTATTCCCAATCAGATCGAGGTCCGTAACATTTTCAAACGCGCACAAAAAGTCTTCTCCCAACTGACCTGCTAACCAGTCTTCCCATTTGACAGGAAGCGAGTTCAATAGTTGCCCTCGCTCAGTTTGAAAAATAGCGTGTAGATCTCGTAACTTCATAATTGTGCGATAATTCTGCCAAGAGAGAATTGACACGGCTAATAAAACCACACTTAATAATCCCAACCCACACCATAACCATCTGAATAGGGATGTTTTATTTAGACTTGAAGCGTTTTTTTTTTTCGCTCATTTCCGATACGCAATCTTAGTTTATGCATGAAAGAGGTTAATTTAGCCGACTGATTTAATATCCATTATAAGACACGGAAAGACTACTTGTAAGCAAATTCGAAGCAACTCATTTCTTCGTTTTTTTATGGCATGTATCCTTAAATCCTTGTAATGGTTCATCAAATATAACTTTCTCTGGTTTAGTAGATGGAGTCCAGTCATCTAAAAAATCAGGAAAATAGGTTGCAGTTTTCTTATCAGCACCAAAATACCCATCGTCAAACGCAACAGTACACTCATTGTCTACTGTTCTTTTGTAAATTTTTATCTCCAAGTAAACGTGAATAGTACGGCTGGTTGGGTCAGGATCAAAAGCAACCCCTTTCTTGAATGTAAAACATTCTGGCTTCATTTTGATTGTGGCTTGACGGAAAATATTTTCCCAGTCCCAACAATAATATCCAGCAACTGGATCAGCATGAGCACTCGGTCCTTTAGCCTTTCCATTACCATAATTTACGTACCATGCTGTCGTGAGCCGAAATACTAACTCTTTTGCTTCAGAAATACATTGAGCCTCTGTGCATATGTTTTGATCGCTACTATATTTCTTATTCTTACATAGATCTGTTAGTAATTTTAGTCCATTCTGTAGACCTTTGATCCCATCTTGAAATTTAGGACCTTGTGGGTCATCTTCAGGGCGAGCTATATTTCCGCAGGGATAATTGAGCATTGTATCAATTGGCTTTAGAGCTGCTTGGTTCATTGTAAAACATAGATAGGGATATTTTACTTCATCGTCTCCTTCTTGTCGCTTGTAGATATAGACTCTTCTGTTTGGTCTACGCTTGGATGGTTTTATCGCACCAATAACTTTTATATTGCCGCTTGGATCTATCGCATTAGACGGATTATTGGCAACATATCGATAGAGGTTTTCATCACCGGCATCAAAGCCAAGCGGGTCTTCGGATTTAAAGCGACCTTCATCGGCGCCATAAAAGCGATTGCGGAGGCTGTACAGGCCGCTTTCGGCGTCATGGTAATAACCCTCTTTTCCCACCCATTGGTAGGGGTTCACAGTGGTGCCTGTATTACTTTTGACTTCACCGAACACGCTATAGCGGTAGTCGTCGGTGACCGTCTCTGTTTCATCGGTCAGTTCTCGGGTACTACCCAGTGGATCAAAGTGATAGAAGCTGCTGTCCGTAGAACGTGTCTGGCTGATCAGATTACCGTACGCCTGCGGCACGACCGTGTATTCGGCTTCGACGGTGCCCACATCATCCAGTTCGAGGGCAATGTTTTGATCATCCCAGAGGTAGGAGGTAAACTCCAATACCGCTTCTTTTGAGAGTCGAAGTTCATCACTCTTTCTATTGACGGGAGCGTAGGTGAAAGTCACTAAGTCCCCGTTCGGACTTTCGATCTCTGCCATCTGGTTTTCGTAGGTCCAGCTGTAAGTCGTGATGTCGCTCGCCGGATCTTCGATCGAACGTTGATTGCCGTTTTTGTCATACGTGTAAGTCGACGTTCCCGCCGTTTCTTCGGCGGTCTCTAGTCGATTGGCAGCGTCGTAGACGCTGGTCGTAATACTGGAATCGTCATCTTTCACGAGCCGATTGCCGACGGCGTCATAAGCGAAGGTTGTAATCGTGGTGTCGATGGAATCGGTATAACGTTCGGAGAGAACCTGTGAGGTGGAATCGTAGGTCCAGGTCGTGACGTCGCCGTCCAGATTGATACGCTGAGTTCGATTGCCGGCGGCGTTGTACGTATCAACAAAGGAGGAGAAGGGGGTGTTACCCGAAGTAAAGTGTGTGATGTGGGTTTCCTGACCCGCGGCATCGTAGGCCATGCTGGCACGGGTGCCGTTTGCCAGTTGTTTGCGAATTTCCCGACCGGCGGCATCGTAAGTAAAGGTCGTGCGTTCGGACTGCTCATTCATTAAGGTCGTGAGGTTACCACGGGCGTTGTAAGTATACGTGGTTGTGCCGATAGATAGCGCACGTGTGGCACGCTGACCGATGGCATCGTAGACCCAGGTCACCCGCTGACCGGACGGCCAGACCAGACTAAGTACCTGACCGATGGCATCATACGTGCATATAAAGGTCCGCTCACTGCAGTTAATTACCAGTCTGACTCTACTTCAAATGGCAGATTAATGGTTTCACCATCTACATATCTCCAAAAAAACTTCAGGAACGCTCTATATTCATCGGTATTTGTTAAATTGAATTCAACGTCGTCAGAAAGGCCAACAAACTCCAATGACCTCAGCATTGGCGTTGGTCGCTTGACTATAATTGAAAACAGAATTCTTTGACCATTCAGAATAGCACTGCATTCATAAGTAGAATCATTCAATTTTTGTAGCTCTAGTATTGTTATCATTATGGACCTCCCCACCAAATAGTGTCACCCATCCAATGTTGGATAAAATCCTCCCAATCCATCGTGTATTTTGTACCTGGCCTCCATGGATCACGAATTATTACTTTTCCTGCGCTGTCTAATCCATCAATTATGACCATGTGTGACCCACTTCCAAAGCTCTTCACAAAGCAATAATGGACCAGGTCTCTTTTTGTTGCTTGATTACCGTCTAATCATCGTCGAGCAGAATATTTATACCACGTGGTAGACTTAACGGGAGTTCGCTGATCATTTATTCTGTTGAGATTCCGGAACGTGGTCCAGGTGGAAGATGCTCAAGGAGATATCTGGTGATCAACATTCTGACGTGGAGTTCTGATCCCGGTCCCTCACGAAGACCATGATTTCGATTTGGGTACACCATGTAGTCGAACGGTTTACCAAGTTTGATCAACTTGTCAACCAAGCCTTCGATGATCTGGATATGAGTATTTGTCTCACCAGATCCCGTGATTATTAAAAGTTTGCCATTCAGCCCTTCGGCGAAGTTGATGGGGGCCGATCGTTCGTAACCCTCAGCGTTTACTTTTCGGGTTCGCATGTAAATTTCTTGAAACCAAGCATTGTACAGATGAGGCTGGGGCTTGGGCACTACAGCGATTCCGACATGATACACATCAGGTTTTCGAAACATGGCATTAAGAGTATTCGAGCCACCGCCACTCCAGCCCCAAATTGCAACACGCGAAAGATCGACATAAGATCGCATTCGTCCTAACTGTTTGAGACCGGCCGCCTGGTCTTCAGTTGAGAGAGGTCCAAGGCTGCCAAAAACAGATCGTCTCCAGGCAGCCCCCTTAGGAGATGGCGTGCCGCGGTTATCGATGGATACAACCAAATAACCGAGGTCTGCGATGACTCGATGAAAATCTATCTGAGCTGCGCCCCAACGATCTAAGACCGTCTGCGAATAAGGCTCGCCGTAAACGTAAACGAAGACGGGGTATTTCTTCGATTTATCGAAATCTTTGGGTTTGATCAACCACGCGTCCATGGAAACATCGTTACCAATGTCGAGTTTCAAAAACTCAGTGGGACGTGATATCAACTTCTTTGCCTTTTTTCGAAGTTCTTTGTTGTTCTCCAAAACACGGATCATCTGATGCTTTGGCAGTTCGACAAGCTCAATGATCGGCGGCGTATCCAATCGGGAGTAAGTATGAAATGCCCATTTGGCATCTGGCGAGAAGTTATAGGTATGGGTGCCCGGTTGATCCTCGGGTGTGACCCGTTCAAGAGAACCCGATCCATCTAGCGGAACCCGATACAAATACTTTTGAGTTCCATTCTCTGGGGAGGCATAGAAGTAGTACCAACCACCTTGTTCATCCACGACCGCCTTATCAATAATGTCGTATTCACCCGGAGTCAGCACCGCTAGCTTTTCTCCTTCTCGAGAATAGAGAAACGCGTGCCGCCATCCATCTTTCTCGCTGACTATGATAAATGCTTTGCCACCTTGAACCCAATTCAACCCCTTGTTGATCCTGTGACTTCCCACAGCCCACGCATCATTGGTTTCTTCATAGATACGCTGAATCTCGCCATCCATTGAAACGAGAAAGACCTCGCGTTTGTCACGGAATCGGCTCAGCTTCTCAACCAGTATTTCATCTGAGTTTCCTGCCCAGTCGACTTGTCCCAGGTAGTAGCCCTCTTCCGGGGCCTCAATCGACAACCACTGCGGCTGACCTCCTTTCGTGTCAACAACACCGACTCGAAGAGCTGAAATCACTTCCCCGGTTCTCGCAAAACGGTTTTGCCGAACAGATGGGTAAGACGGGTCATCAGGAACAAGAACATTCCTCATTCTTACGTTGGTTGAATCCGACTCAATGAACAAGACTCGTTTCCCGTCAGGACTCCATTTGGGGTCGCGATAAGAGATGTTACGATCTGATGAGTGCTTGGTCAGTTGCGTTCTTTGCTCACTTTCCAGGTCACGGACGAAAAGGTTTCGCCCACGATATTCCAGTCGGCGTTTTCCGTCTGGCGAATCAAAACCACTCCGATTTGGTTTTGGATCCGATGACTTCAATGCAATACGCTGGCCTGTGCGTACATTGTACTTTGCCAGAACCATCTTGTTCGATTCAGGGTCACGTTCACGTACTGTGTATCCTGAACTGTCCTTAAGCCAGTTTGCTTGCAATCTCTTTGCCCGAAACTCACCACGCTGGTAAATCGCCTGCAGGCGTGGTTTCGATTCTGTTTGCCAATCTGACTGAGGAGATGTCTGACCATGTAGATCACCAAGGTTAATTGTCAGGTAAACAGCGAAAAGAATAAATACATATTTAGTTGAATATTTCATGTTGCCTGATACCAGAGTGTTTGTTTTGGGAGTTCAGTGAAGTTTGACCTGCTCATGAATACGATTGTAGACGATCACGAACTGCATGGGCACTACAATTTCAAAAAAGTAATAATGGATCAAGTCTCAATTTTGTTGCTTAACCGGGGTTAATGCCCTGCGGCTAATGGCGAATACACGACGGTTGATCGGGTGATGGAACAGGAACACTGACTGGTAATCATCTTCACGAAAAGATGTTGGGAAAATGATTCGGGACGACGGGCCAATTCCATCAAACAAAATCAGCCGCACGGCGTTAGCCGCGGTTTTCCTCCATCCAAAAAAACTCCTACCTCGTTCCCACGCAAAACAAATCCCACCAGATGTCCCCAATCCATGGAAAGTAATAATCGACCAGGTTTCTTTTTGGATGCTTCCTGTCTTAGTTGGTGTTGAATTCCAGCGTGTTGCAGCCGTTGAATTTGGCGAATGACAACAGTTTTGATTCCATTTTTTTCTGTAATAAACGCTGATCCACGTTTTTTTCGTAGTGCATGGATTGAACGATCAGCCGTTGATTGATTCGATCTGCTTTGCAATCGATGCGGGCAACAAAGCGGCTGCCCTGGAGGACAGGCAGAGTAAAGTATCCATACTTTCTCTTTGGTGCCGGTACGTAGCATTCAATTTTATAATCAAAATCAAAAAAGGTGATCAGCTTTTTTCTTTGGATGATCAAATTGTCAAAAGGGGATAAAATGTGAATTTTTGAGCCGACCCTGGGAATGTTCTCTAAAGATTGTTTGAGGGCAAAGTAAGGCTGCTCAACCCCTGCTACGGAGACTTTGGATATCTCGTCCGCAGCCACCATTTCGTTGAGAGTCGTCAAAACGGTTGTCTTCGTTCGCGCTTTGCGCATGTAGGCAATTTCGCTGGCGGTGGCTAGTCCATGATGCTGCAACGTTCTTTGAATCAGGTATCGCGCATAGTCAGTTTCGCTTGGTAATGTGGTATCAACAGAACTGGGAATCACATTCTCCGGGAGATCGTATACTTTTTGGAATCCGTCACGTCGGGTAATTTCCAATTTGCCTTCAAGAAAAAGTCTCTCTAATGCTTTTTTCGCTGGTTTCCAATCCCACCACCCCGATTTTCCCTGCTTCGTCATCTCAAAGTCTTTTGACCGAAGTGGACCTTCTTTGCGTATCCTCGTTAAAACCTGTTTCATCATTTTCAGGTCTTTGGGAAACCAGGAATTCTCGCGTTTCTGAAATTCTTTCTTCGGTGGTAAAGAATACCGGTAGTCTTTCATAGGCAGGTAAGAGGCGGCATGGCTCCAGTATTCAAACACGTCTCGTGACTCAACGAGTTTGGTCAGGTCTGCTGGATTATATTTATGATTTCGACTCCAGAAAACATGGTGATGCGCACGTTCCACGACGGAGATGGTATCAATTTGAACGTATCCCAGATGCTCAATAATTTGAACGGGTTTAAAAGCGGGCCCTGTCAGCTTCTGGCTGGCCACCATCAAACGCTGTGCCGATTTCAATGGTAGCTGGATGGTTTTTATCACGGTTCTTTATCGTATTTAAAAGGATAATGGATCGACACAAGCAAGGGACGTTCATGCTGCACCTGTCTGAGCATGGTACAATTGTGTAAAACACAAGTCTATCAGGCAAGTTGTTATGAAACGAATTATAAGGGCCGCACGCTCACAACGGATGAGCGAAACCAGTTGCACCGATGAGAAGTTGGACCCACAACAGCATTTTCTTGCATCCGTAATGCCACTGGTGTAGAGTGAAATCAATAGCGTTGTAGGCGCATTCGTTAATCCATTCCGTAAGATTGCAATGAACAGGAATTTCCCGCATGAACTTCAGACTCATTCTCGCTCTCGTATTCCCGCTTCTTACCTTCAGCAACGCTGCGATTGCCCAGAAACTGACGTCAGACATTCCTTACGTGGAGAATGGTCACGCTCGTCATGTGCTTGATATTTACACGCCGGAAAAGCCTGCCGGGAATAGCCTGCCGGTCGTGTTCTGGATACACGGTGGCGGATGGCAAGTTGGGGACAAGAGTGATGTGGCGCTGAAACCCAAAGTACTGACCGATCGTGGTTTTGTTTTTGTGTCGACAAATTATCGACTTCTTCCCGAAGTGAAAATGGATGCGTTGACTGGCGATGTTGCCAAGTCGCTCGCTTGGGTACACAAAAACATTGCCAAATATGGCGGCGATCCCAAACGAATTTTTGTGGGGGGACATTCCGCCGGCGCTCAGTTGGCGGCATTAATTTGTACTGACGACCGCTATTTAAAGAATGAAGGGGTGCCGTTCGATGTGCTCAAAGGTTGTATTCCGGTTGACGGAGATACTTACGACATCCCCAAGATCATCATGACAGCGGAGTTCCGCCAGACTCTCTACGGCGGCAAGATGTTTACCTTTGGTCATCGGCAAAAATTTGGAGACGACCCGGAAAAGCATGTTGATTATTCAGCCGTGACTCATGTGAAAAAAGGCAAAGGGATACCGCCTTTCCTCATTCTGTATTTTCCGGGTAATCCAGATACAAGAGCTCAGGCGCAAAGATTGGAAAGTGTGCTGAAGGCGTCAGAAATTCCCACAACCGTGTATGGCAAAAGTGACAGCAACCACAGGCGCCTGAATAACGACCTTGGTAAGCCCGATGACCCGGCGACACTGAAGCTCTATGAGTTTCTGGATCCATTAGTTTCGCAGTAGAATTGATATGCGGGAGATTTTTCTGACACTACTGCTTCATACATCATGGGAAGCCCGCAGAGTGAAGTCGGACGAGTGATATGCGTGATCAGATTCTAGTTGTAATGAGATTGGCTTGGGAGAATTTAATAATGGACCAGGTCCAAAAGTGTTCGGCGTGGTTTATGCTATCTCGGTAGAAGAACCGGGGCTAATGCCCTTCGGCTAATGGCGAACACAAGGCGGTATACGGAGAAGGTGTCAGCGACAAATGGTGTGGCTTGAATTTAATTCGGGCTGAGCGTCGCGAGCGGGAAATTTTAGAGAACTCATACGAATGAGAATGATCAAGCACTTAAACAGACAGCAGACTATCGGCATCGTTTCAAAAATGACTATGTAACGGTTATTAACTGGTCATTCGTGTTTTTCTCAGACTCAGTTTCAGTTGTCTTAAAACTCTGGCTCATTGAGTTAAGTGAATTATGATTTTCGGGATGAGTTTATCCGATCAATTAGTCTTGATTTCATATAAAACTTAGGATTGGATCAAGCTCCTCGAAAATCTAACGTTTTCTGCGGCTTTATTACACACACGTCGCGTTCACCGGGTGCATGTAGCGCTCCCGCGATGTAGCACTCTGATTACGGGCTGGGCCTGGGCTGGAGGGGGCATTTCCCCTAAATGAAGAAAACATCCCGTATGTCGAGGTCACCGGGGCCTTTCCGTGGCGCCAAGACCAGCGTCTACAATGGCAGCTTTCGCGCGGTGTGTTTCATGCGTTTTCCCAATATTTCTTGGCGCTGTGCAACTCAGATACAAAACAACAAAGTTGACTGTTTTAACTTTATTTAATGAACCAACATTCTATTTCTATTTAAATAGATATTTCCATTGACATGCCTCTCCCACAGGCCTAATATCTACCTAACTAGAAATAAAGGGAGACTGCTATGACGAGACCTATGTCGGTGTATCCGACGGAGCTTGAATTACAGATTTTGAAGATTCTGTGGGAAGGTAGTTCTGCATTAACGGTGCGTGAAGTGCGTGATGCCCTTGCGGCGACCGGGCGCGATCTGGCACATACCTCTGTCATTACCACGCTGGGGACGATGGTTGGTAAGGAGCAACTGGAAAAGCTCGAACCATTACAAGGGAAGGCGTTCCGGTTTGCTCCGTTGTTGCCGCAGGAAGATGTCTCTCGGCAGATGCTTGGCGATTTGGTTAATCGTGTTTTTGATGGTTCTGCTGAAGCGGTGATGCTGAGTCTGTTTGATGTCTCAACGTTAGATGAAGATGATGTCAAACGATTGCGAAAACTTTTTAACAAGAAGTTAAGGGAGCAAAAATCATGACTGATGCGTTTATTGATGAAATCTGTTTACGATGGTTGATCACGTTACTTCATTTTCTCTGGCAAGGTGCAGCAATTGGGATTGTGGTCTTCTTTGCTGATAAGTTATTGCGCAATCGGTCAGCATCTGCGCGGTATCTTTTCCACACAAGTGTATTTCTTGGTTTACCGATCTGTATAGCTATCACCTTTGCAATGGTCACGTTTCTTCCGAAGATCGAAGAAAGCTTTTCGATACCACTTGTTGCAGAGGTTCATGCGCCATCGAACATCCATCACATTGAGCAAAGTGATTTAACACCAGCAACACAACCAGTCGAACAATCGGTATCTCATACCAGTGTTGCTCCAATACCCATCCAACCAACAGAAAAAACCGCCAAACAACCGTTTCTTTCACGGGTTGCACCGTTGATTATGATTGTTTATTTATTAGGAGCCTGTTTCTTTGTGCTGCGGTTGGGTGCTGCGCTGTGGGGTGGTCATCGCTTGCGGATTGCTTCGAGAAAGGTGACTGATTCAAAAATACTAGAGATGATCAAGAATCAATCACGCAAAGTCGGCCTTCGCTTTGTCCCACTGGTTTCGTACTGTGAACGGATTGATGTTCCAACAGTCATTGGTGTATTGAAGCCGATGATTTTACTCCCTGCATCACTGGTGACCGGGCTTGATTCTGAACAATTCGCAGCGATCCTCAGTCACGAGCTGGCTCACATTCGGCGTAACGATTTACTCATGAATTTACTGCAACGTCTGATAGAATCAGCCCTCTTCTTTCATCCGGTCGTCTGGTACATCAGCCGTCAGATGAGTGCAGAACGAGAATCCTGCTGTGATGATCTGGTCGTGACATCTGGTTACCGACCGATTGATTATGCAGGGGCATTGTTACGAATGGCGGAGGTCTGCATCACTGAAAAACAACCAGACAGCACCGCTCTCGCTGCATCGGGAGACAACCCCTCACAACTGGATCATCGCATTCAACGCTTATTAAATTCCCAAAAACAGACTCCACTACGACTCACCCGCAGCGGTGTGATTTTGATGACATTACTGTTTATCTCGCTGGCAATCACCCCCGTCGCACTTCGAAACTGGGCACAGGCTGATGATTCAAAACCAGAGGTGAATAACGAAGTAACGATTGAGAGTGAAAAGTTGAATTCGCAGGCTACGACGGATGACGGAGAAGCACTCTCACGCGTGGCTCCCGGGGACGCCCCAAAGAATTACGATTTGTTCCTCGTTCGCGGCCGTGTGGTGCATCGAACAACCGCAGTGAAAGACGCGGATATCCAAGTGAGATTAATAAGAAATGGAAACCGGTTCGACAAACCTATAAAGAGTTGGCGCCTCAAATCAGACCTGGCCGGGAAGTACCAGTTTGAATGCAGTCTGATTTCGGGCAAACAGGAACAATATGCGATTGAGATCGACATTGTTTCTGACGGCTACGTTGATTTCAGACAATTCTTTTATAGGCCATTCGTCCGCGCCAAGTCCGAAATCGAAATTCCTGAGGCGCAGCTCAATGTTGGCCGGCTCGTATCGGGGCGCTGCCTCGGCGTTGACTCGAAACCTGTAGCTGATGCAGTCATCCGTTGTGTGAGCTACCCGGCAACAGGAAAACCGTGGTCGGCTCGGATGCGGACTGCCGACGAGGCCGGTCGATTCAAGCTAACCCTCCCGAATGATGCCACCGGCGAGCTACTGATCTGTTCTGCCAATACATTGCCGCGACGGGTCTCAATCGGACCTAACGATAGCATATTAGATGACATTACACTTGAGCCGGCAACGCGAATAAAGGGTCGCGTGCTTAGCCGTGCCGGTCAACCCGTAGCAAGTTGTCTCGTCAGTTTTGAAAGTATCGATCGTGGCGATTTGCCTGGCGCTGGTTTCTCTATTCGATTTGCCGCCAAGACAGACTCGAATGGCCGTTTCGAGATTCCACCAATTCGCGGACGGTTTGAAGTCGGATTGGCTGAAAGAATCGCCGTGAGCCAGGAGTTGGAGAACCCGCTCTACACAAACACAGCACCTCCGCCACTGGTTCCTGAGGTATTGGATTTCGATGGCAAGTCTGTCACGCCCGGACTGACACTGCGATGTGCTCCTGAAGTAAGGATTTCCGGTACCATCGTCATGTCTGATGGAAAGCCTGCGGTGGGTGCTGATGTGATGTTACACGCCGCGGTCGAGGTAACGGGGCCAAAGAGCGCCGCTAATTTCATGCGTCAAGTGAGGACCGATGAAACGGGCCGCTATCGGTTTACGGGGCTTCCCCGCGGATTGTCAAACGCTTTTCTAGTCATTCCGCCTCGACAATTGTCGAACGGTGATCTGACAAACGCGATGCGGCGTGGAAAGGTCGCTTCGAAATACGAATTCATCACGCCAGTGCTCACGATTGGTACGGTGCAGAACAGTATCGAACACCTGGACTTTCAGTTCGAGGCGCTCGGCAAGCGAGCGCCGGACGACGACGGAGCAGCAGAAAGATTCCGCAAGATTTCGGACCGGGATCTCTTGGCATTAGGAATGGAATTCGAGCGACGGCTTGCGGCGTGGGAGAAAACAGTAAAACCGAATGCCGCCAACGAGGTTGCGGCGTTCCGCAGTCATCCCCGAAATGCTCTGGCGTTTCGATTTGTGCAGTTGGCTGAGAAACACGCGGATCACTCCGTTTCGCTGAGCGCCCTGCGTCGCGTCTTTCTCGCAGCAAGAGTTACCGGTGATTTAGGAGCACAAGTGGTCAAGGCAAAGGAGCGTGGGATTGATATCGTCCTGGCTCGCCACCTTGAGCACCCAAACCTTTTGATGCTCTTTGACTATCTGAAGGGTGATATATTGTCAACGAGAGCGGAAACTCTCTTGCGATCTGCTATATCAAAGAGTCCCCATCGCGATGTCCGGGGTGCAGCATCTTTTTACCTGGCTTACTATCTCAGGAGGAAGGCACGGCTTCCCGAAGCAGCTATTGCTCTAAGACAAAGAGGGACTGAATTTCAGGGAAAGGAGATGCGCGACGCTGGAGAACGTCTGAAAGTCGCAGTCGGTCGCGCGGCGGAAGGTGTGGATCCTGTTAAGTTGAGAGACGAGTCAAGGCAGCTCTTCCAGCGTGTGATCGACGAGTACGGTGATGTGGCGTTTACGTTCAGGCCTGAGGGGCCCGCCGGTGTCTTCTGTGCGAGGGTTAAGCGATCAGATACCGAGCCCCTCGAAGAACAGGCTCGTTTCTTTCTCAACTCATTCCATGTTGCTTTGGAGGAGCCGGCGCCAGCGATCGTGGGGGTAGATGTCCGTGGAAGGGAGTTTTCAATCAGCGACTATCGTGGCAAGGTTGTTGTGCTGACGTTTACCGCCGACTGGTGCGTCCCGTGCAAGGCCATGTACCCTGATTTACGAGCACTTGTGGAGCGGATGGATGGAAAGCCATTCGCCCTATTAAGTGTGAGCGCAGATAGGACCTTAGAAACCTTGAAGATGTCTGTTGAGAATGACGAGATCACTTGGCGATGTTGGTGGGATGGAGCACGCGGCCCTATCGCGACGAGTTGGGGAGTCGGGAAATTTCCGTCAGTATATGTGATTGACCGTCGTGGAATCATCCGTTTTAGAGATTTCACGGATATAGGAGAACTAAATCGTGTCGTAGACCAACTCGTTGGGCAAGCTGACAAGCGCTAGTCGAACAGCGATCAGAGCGAACGAATCGGAGCTGCTGTAAGCGGCCAACCGCGACGTCTTAGTCCGAGAGATTCTGTTCGCACGCTGCGAGGGGGCGACGGCAGTCAATTCGAGCGACAGTCTAAAGCAGCCGATGATCCTCTAAGATGGAGGATCACTTCAGCATGATCCTTTCAATGGCGTAGGGTCAAAAAACTCCGCTAACCCATTTTTGCAGAATCATCCGACACTTCCCCGTCGTCTGATTCTCCCATCTCGGTCGCTTTTGTAATCCTATCAACTCATACGTGTTCCGACACACCCTTAAAACGACCCATTTTGCGAACTCTGTACCTGCTCCTAGAATCCAGACTTTTTTGCGGAATCTGATTTGATTGATAGAAACTTTCTATCACCATATTACATCGTTCCAGCCTGTATCGCAAAATGGGTCAACTGGAAATGCACGAAGCAGATGTTGGGCAGGATTTGGACGACTGACCTGGGTCGATCAGATTCTAGTTGTAATGAGAGTGGCTCGGGAGAATTTAATAATGGACCAGGTCTCTATTTGGTGCTCAGCCGCACTGCGTTAGCCGCGGTTTATGCCATCTCGGTATAAGAACCGGGGCTAATGCCCTTCGGCTAATGGCTAACACATGGCGGTATACGGAGAAGGTGTCAGCGACAAATGGTGTGGCTTGAATGTAATTCGGGCTGTGCATAGCGAGTAGGAAGTTACAGGGAAACCGTACTGATTCTACAGCATCGGTTGAACTGCGTGGTGGAACAAGGGTGATTGGTTTTCTGTTAGTTTTTGGGACGCGTGCCCTGACAGTTTCCTGTTGCCTGTGGCAATTCCGAATTGTATTCGGAACCACCCGAGGTTTTTTGTTTTGGGGCCATGAAAAATAAAAGCTGGCTCCCTGAGAGAGGCCGCTTTGTGTTGGATGAATCAAAGGTGTCAGCGACTGGAAGTGATTTGCGCGCCTTGGGTTAAGAAATAGTTATGGTTATCGAACGGTCAGGATTCTGGTACGCCGAGACTATTCTGCACTTCATCGACATGTTAGAGTGAATTTTGTCTATTAATAGTTTTCTTGCTTGGGTTCATACGACATGGATAGACTCCGACAATGTATCTCGATTCTGTTTGACACCGAAGAGCATGAGTCTGCATTGTCCATCCTTGATGACCTGCCGAGTGATACGGGCCAAGACCCGATCCGGCTTCAACTTGCAGCGGTTCTCTTCAGCATCTCAAAAGCGCAATTGAATTGTGCGACCAAGACTTCCGTGACTTGCTAATGAATGCAGGGTTTGGCGATGACATCAATGCCCATCTTGCATGGATCCCCCGCGCATTTCAAAAACGTGAAGCTGAGGGTTGAATGAATGGTGGCCAAATAGAAGGGGTCGAGTTTGATCCCAATGAAGATGTTTGGAGACTGACGACGACCCAACGAAAAGAAAGGATGCCAAAATAATTTCGCTAGCCGGTCTCGAACCCGTAGTGATTTACCTGGTGCGTTATTTGTCTGGAAAAGAAGAACTTGTTGCACAAAACCATCTCGTAAAACGCGAGATAACAACAACGTGAACTGGAGTGGCTTATTCAAATGATTTGAGCGTCAATTTGTTACTGGTGAAACAAATCGTGTAAAGGTCACATTAAGATGAAACGATTTTACAAAATCTGTTTAGGGTAAATCGAAAATGAATGAGGCCTGGATGCGGTGGGCAGCTCCTGATGCGCCGCTGACATTTTCTCGAATACCATAGAGATATTCGACACCTACCTTGACGCGTTTTAAGGGGCTGTAGATTAAGTTTGCCGCTAGATATGTTGTTTTCTTGACATCATCCGGGTTTTGAAACGGAGTCGTGTCTAAACTGTTTTCGGCATAGGTAAAGTTTGAACTGAGTAAATCGTTCCAGTTATGTGTCAAACCGACCATCCAGCCAAACATCGGTAGCACTCTGTTACCATCTGTGCTGTTGGGGGCTGAGTCAGGCAAACCACGGTAACTGCCAATTCCTTCACCGAACACAATTTGTGAGTATGCTTTTGTGGAGTCGGAAAGGTAATAGACTCCCGTAAAGTTGTTTCCCCACCCAGATTTAGTGATCACAGCTTTCCCGGTTGGCTGGAAACCACCGATACGATACAGGCTGGCCACCTGAAAACTACCTCTTTCGCGTTCCAGGCGTAAGTGTCCCACGAAATCGGGTGAAGGACTGCGGGCAGTTCCCGTAACCCCAAAGGGTGGCTCGATAATAAATTTTGTATCTTCAACAGCGAGTGCCAGGCTTAAGTCATCGCGAAAGATTTTCTGTGTCCAGCGCGCCTGTGCCTGACGTCGATTCACAGCGGAAACAGAGCCTTCAAAGTCGAGTGTTGCAGGGGCGGCTGCGACATCGGTGAAAGTGGTCCAGGTCTGGCCTACGATGAGTGGACCCACTTCTCCATAGGCCTGTCTGAGTCGAAAATGATTATCATTATTGCCACCATTGCCATCATCGAAAAAATCGCCTTCGATATAAACTTTGACAACATTACCATCCGACAGCCAGCGTGTGTCAAAACTCAGTCTGGATTGTTTGGCATGAAAGCGCGTCTTCGTACGAGGAGGTGCACCTACGGGGATGCTGGTCGTTACGAAAGAATCTGTAGAATTGATCGGGTTAAAGTCATGAATGAAATCTGCTTTCACATAACCACCGATCTTCATGGCAACGTTGTCCCCAAGGACAATCAAGCCCCCTTTGAATTCGGGTGCAGCGTATAAATTCAAGCCAACATTATAATTTGAATTGTTTGAAAATGGGCCTGCAAATTGTTCCGCACCACCACTTTGAAGCACCGAAAGTGCGGGCAGTGGTTGCATTGTGGCCACGGAAGTTTGTGTCATTGGTGGTGGTAAATCAAGACTGGCTTCCTGATCTGTTGAAAACGTTTGTAAGCTTGGATTCTTGTCAACAGAATCGGCATTGAACGGATCAACCGAATCCTGTGCATCACTAATTCGTACGCGCGCAGCGGGCAGCTTCGGATCTGGAAACAGATCTTCCTGCGCCCATCCGTTCATGGGGAACATAATGAATATGAGGACCAGAAACAGGCCGCAAATAGACGGTAGTATGCGATTTGTCGAAAGGGATTTTGGAGAGAGAAGTAGAAACAATTTATTTAAACTTTCATAGCGAAATCACATCTGTTCTACGAGGCTAGACAGAATGGAATTTCGTTTCGAATGTTTTAGCAATCAAAGGGATTCAGGGGGATCATGATGTATACGAGGATCAGAAACAGTCGAGGATTCGACGGCAATTCAGGTAGGCAATTTATGATTAATAGATAGGAATTTTGGAGAGAGAGATTCGTAATTTATCAAAACTTTGAAATCAGTACAACGTCTATTTTGTGCCGATAGAAATAATACTATTTCGATGAAATTCTTCTATCAGGTAAAGACTTACAAACTGTCAGCCGAGGGCTTGAGATTGGCTTCTATAATAACGGTAGCGATGCTTTTTTTTTCGCTGTACTCGCTGTGGATTAAGATGCGCCGATCGATATTACTTTTCGTTTCTACTATCTGACTGCGGCTTAGTCGTATCCAGTTCAGCAGCTAGATTGGGTGGAGTGCTGATCAGATGCAGATCACGTTGTGGGAAGGGTACGCCAATCTTCGCTTCTTCAAGGGCCTGCTGGATGGCAATCGCAAGCTCGCTGCGCATCGCGAGGTGTGAATTTGAAAAACTACCGTCGTGAACGTTAATCCATGCCCGGAGTTTGAAGTCGAGAGAGCTGTCGCCAAAGTTTACGAAGAAGGCATGTGGCTCGGGATCAGACAGTATCTTCGGATTGGCCTTCGCTACTTCGACCAGTAAATCGATCACGCGTTGGGCAGGTGTTCCGTATTCGACACCCACGTCCATGACAATGCGTCGTCGCCTGTCCGAGAGCGTCCAGTTGATGACTCTGTCAGAAATGAGCATCCCATTTGGTACAATGACTTCGGCTCCGTCAAACGTGCGGATTACACTGGCGCGAATACCGATGCGTTTCATGATTCCCGAAGTGTCAGTCAAATCGATCGTATCCCCGACGTCGATGGGCCGCTCAAACAACAGGATCAAACCTGACACGAAATTGTTGACGACATTTTGCAGGCCGAATCCGATACCCACACCTAGCCCACCGGCAATTACAGCCAGCTTCGTGATCTCGATACCAGCCGCCGACAAGCCGAACATAAAGCCTATGAAGATCAGAGTGTATCGTGCGAGGTTCGAGATTGCATTCGGCAAACCTCGAGCCATACGCACTCGGGTGAAGACGTCTTCCTGCAGGATCACTTGTACAAAACGTGCGAGTACGAAGGAGAGCCAGATTGTGAAGATAAATACCAGCACATCGGCAATAGACACTGAGAGCGCGCCAGTGGTAATACTGGCGTTGAGTATCAGCTTAACGAGATCTGTCGCAGGTGCGAGCAGACCGAGTTGCCCGCATACAAGTGAGGCCCACAGGCATACTGCCAGCACGCTTAATATCCGTTGAAGTAATTGGTCCACGAACTCACGATGATTTGAGATCGCGCGAATTAAACGGAGAGGTCGGAGTACAATCGCAAAAGTCGCCAGGCCGTAGAATACTTTGAGCAATACGAAGATCAGCAGGCCTAGATAGCCACTCCGCAAAGCGATGCCTCCCAGCAGGACTGCAAGGTCGCTCCAGCCGGCTAGATCAGCCAGGATCGCTAACATCACGAGGACAGCGCCGACGCGCATCGCAAAATGAATAAATTTGACAAAGGGATAACTCCGCCAGTTTTCTGGCAGCTTTGCGATCTGGCTGGGGCGCAGTAACCAAATCAGCAAGCTGAGTCCACCGACCAGCTCGCCCATGAAAACGAGGCGTTCAAGAGTGGGCGTTGTGTCCAGCAGGTCGCGCCCCCGATCGATTGTAAACAGGATCGCGAATCCCCAGACTAATGGGGCCATGGCGGAGGGCATGAAACGCAGAACAATTCGTATTGTCGCTATCGCCATTATTGCGGCGGCTATGAGGCCTGCGGTACGCGGGGATGTCGGGTGGAGTGGGATCGTCAGAGTAGCCGTTATTAAGACAGACATTGCCCAGGGGTGCTCAAATACCAACTGGGCATGGGCTTGTCGTTGGTGTTGGACATTGACGATCCTCGCTCTGGTGCGGTTGCGGAGCCATCGCAGACCCAGCCCGAGCGCCACAAACAAGATAACCTGGAACCCAAGTGTCCGCGTGTCTTGCCGGTTCTCATTAAAACGCTGCAACAACTGCTGTGGTCCCAGGGTCTGCCACTCCTTGCGGATCGATTCTCGCACGAGTGGGCTCCACAATGGCGGGTGGTCGGCCTGGAAAATTCCCTCAACCCTGGTATCAACTTCACTTTGCAACTTCTCGGCACCTTCACTGAGAGCGACGCTCGGATTCACGAGTTTGTCTCGTAATGCCAATACATCGTTGCGCCGCTTGACGATGGTTGATCTTGCCTGCGCAATCGCAGCACGCACAGCCCCGATGCGTGTAATCGTTGTTGCTTCAGCACCCTCTTGAGTTTTTGCGAGTTCGTCCGTCGCCTTCCAGACTGCTGAAATCCTGTCAACCTGAGCGAGTGACTCACTCAAATCTTCGAGCTGATCTTCCAGTTCCTCTGCGAGGGACCGCAAGTCCTTCAGCATTTCGTTTAATTTGGACTCAAATCTTTGCAGGACGCGGATATTCGGCTGGCCGGCGAGCGTATTCGGTGTCTTCGCTAGATACGACTTGATTTCTTTAAGCGTGCGATCCGTTTCAGAACTAACCTGCTCGAGAACCTTTCGGGAATTTTTGCGAGGCAGGAGTATATCCAGTTCCGCACCGATGGTTTCAGCGCGATTCGACACTTGATCCAGCGGGATCGGCTGATCGATCTGTGCAGCCTGCCCGGGATCGGCGAGTGCCCCATTAGCGGGAGTTTTTGCATTTCCCGGCGTTTCTGCCGCGTTCTCCTGCGCCCACACATCGAAGTCAGGAAAACAGAGGACGGTACACGCTAAGAATAAACTTGCGAGTCGAAAAAGTCTCTGGCGGGGAAAGAACAGTCGAGTGTCTGGCTTTGCAATATTGTGCATAGTGATATTCAACAGTAGTTGGAAAGAGAAGGGGTAAGCCTGAACCAGGCGAAGATCTTGCTCTCGGAATTGTGACAAAAGAAAAAGCTCGAAAACTTACAACGTGTTCTTACGTTTATGGATGTGTAAGCATTCCAATAACGCGACACAGGGAATATTTTCGAGCGATTCTCATGCTACAACGTCAATTTTAAAATCGCAAGCGAACGTTTCTGCAGTGGCGAAATACGGTCGGTGTGTCTCAAAATCGTCGTAGTCTCCCTGCAAGTGATTTGCGCGCCTTGGGTTAAAAAATTGTTAAGGTTGTCGAACGGTCGGGATTCTGGTACGCCGAGACTACTCTGCATTTCACCGACATGTTAGACTGGTTTTGTTCTATTAATTCGCGGGCTTGAATCTATTTTCTAAGGAGTGCGTCATGGCCTTTACTCGATTTGTAACTGCCCTCTTTCTCTGCCTCATATCGACTGCCGTTCATGGTGGTGAGACGGTCAACATTCTGAACTACGTTCGTGCCGAGACTGATATGCAGTTCAAAGGCTACGCTGCTAAGGCTGGTGGTGTCGGCAAGCTTTTAAATTTTCGCGAGGTGTACTCGGTCAAGAACCAGACGACGATCCGTGGCAACCGGGACACGTTGTACTCGTTCGGCGTGTACGACCTGGCCAGCCCGGTGACTATTATCAAGCCGGCATCTCCGGACCGATTCCAGTCTTTGCTCGTAATCGACCAGGACGAATATA
>NZ_CALEMX010000233.1 GCF_937910335.1 uncultured Gimesia sp.
TCCGAATATCAATCAGAAAATCACACAGGGTGAATTACGAATCACATCATCAGATCCGTATCTTCCCGACGACGTCCGCTATTTTACAATCGCGGCATATCCACCGCCTGAAATTTTAATCATCAGCCCTGATCAGAATTCTGCACGATTATGGAGCGATGCCTTAGCCCCAAAATCTCTGATCGCTTTAAAGAAAAATCGCTTTCAATGCAAAGTCGCACCTCTGAATGCCATCGATTCACTCCCCATTGAAAAATATTCAGCCATCTATTTCATCAATGTAACGAGTATGCCTGCAACTACCTGGCAGAAATTAACAGAGTATACTGAAAAAGGAGGGGGTCTTTGTTTAATTTTAGGCAGTGATGGTGATGCTCCCGAATCTATGATTATTTCCTTTAATTCAGAAGCAGCTCAAAAAATACTTCCCGTGGAATTGCTGGGCTCACTAAAATTTATTCCACCAGAATTTTTAGATCTGGAAAATAACCAACACTCTCTCTTTTCTTACTTCCAGAATCTAGGAGGAACGGGAGAACTTTCGTCAATGGAGGTCACTCGTTTTTGGCGTGTCGATCCTGTCAATCAAGGACAAGTCTTAGCCCGCTATACCGATTCTCGCCATTCCCCTGCAATTGTGGAGCAATCTCTTGGTCGAGGAAAAGTGATTGTTCTTACAACGGGCATTGACGACTACAGCTGGAGTCAGCTTTTATTTGCCCGCTGGTCATATCTGGCTTTTGCAGATCAGCTGACCCGCTACCTGATTCACGCAAGATCCAATCGGACAAATTATCTCGCGGGAGATATCGCGAGCTACCAATGGCCCTCATCTGCTGAAAACCTTACTTCGTTTCTGTTAAGAACACCCGATCTAAAACAACTGCGCGTCGATGTTCAGCCGGGAAAGCAACAAATATCCGTTCCAGAAACCACTGTAGCAGGGCATTATCAACTGATCGACAACTCCAGTAATCAAACTGAATTCTCAACAGGGTTCAGTATCAACTCATCTCCTGGAGAGAGCGATTTCCAGCCGATAACAGTTGAAGAACTCAATCAGCTATTGGGAATGGAACGCTACAGTCTGGCACGTAATACAGAGGATCTCAAACGAACCATTCGTACCGGCCGACTGGGAGTCGAAATTTTCCCGCTCCTTGCCACACTATTATTACTCTTTTTTTGTCTGGAACATTTTACTGCCAACTTTTTTTATGAAATTGACCAAACACCAGAACCCCTTTCTGAAACTTAATCATCTCCTCAAATAATCATAGCTATACTTGAATTCGATATGAAACCAATTCTTGAACCAATCTGGTCCTGGCCGATAATGACTCTGATCATCATTGCATTGATTTCATTGGTTTTGATCACCTATCCAAAACGAGTAAAACACTTATCACCTACGCTACGTCGATCGTTGATAGGCATGCGGTTACTCACTGTGCTTGCGCTTGTATTTATGCTGCTACGTCCTGCCATTGAATTGACTGATAAAACAACCAGACAGTCCTGGCTGTATATTCTGGCAGACTCCAGTCGCAGCATGCAGACTGAAGATGGACCGGGTAGCACAACACGTCGAAATGAATTAGTAAAAACGTTGAATTCTGTAAAAAAACAGTTCGAAAACATGGATGAAAAAATTGGAATCAAACGATTTAATTTTTCAAAAGAGCTGATACCTGTTGAAACTTTTTCTGAAGAATCCAACGGAGAACAGACAGCAATCGGGTACTCACTGAATTCTATTTCATCTCAAATACAACAGGAAAAACTGGTAGGAATTTTACTACTTTCAGATGGGGCAGAACGTGCACTTCCACCTTTTGATGTCGATACCAGATCGCAAGCCAGTTATTTTGGAGATTCAGGGATTCCCATTTACACCATTGGATTTGGGTCTTCTAATCTGAAAGACACATCTTTAGATTTGGTTATGGAAAGTCTGATAATCGACCCGCTGGTTTTCGAGAAAAAAACGACCCCCATCAGCGTGAAAGTACGTAGCCTGGGTGCGCTTAATCGCGATTTAACGGTGCGCCTTCTCGTTGAAGACCGAACTGATAAGAAAATCGGTGAAGCGGGCGAAATGAAACCTGCTCCCGCGTACAATAATTCCCGAGTCGCAACGCAGATTCATCCCACTCAGAATAATGAACTCAGTACCGTTGAACTGTTTTGGACTCCAGAGATTCCGGGCGAATACAAAATTGCCGTCGAAGTGGTTCCACTGGAAGGAGAAATCAAACAGACGAACAACCGCCTGGAAACGATTGTCACCGTTCAGAAGGGGGGCGTACAAGTCGTTTATTTTGACTCGCTCCGTCCTGAGCAAAAATTTATTCGTTCAATGAATGACCCCAAAATACAATTAGATTACATTCCTGTGGGAAACGGATTTTCTGGTGGCAAAATACCACAAAATCTGGACCTCTCAAAATACGATGTATTTCTCATTGGAGATGTTCCAGCAGATCTTCTAGGACCTAAAGTCATCCAACAGATTTCCAGCCGAATCGAACAGGGGGCAGGGCTTCTAATGACGGGCGGCTATCGCAGCTTCGGCCCGGGAGGCTATGCAGGCACAACATTAGACAGATTCATCCCAGTTCAGATGCGTCCCAGTGAAAAACAAGCAGGAAATAACATTGCCAAAGATCTGCATTATTTACAGGATCTCAAAATGGTTCCGACCCCTCTGGGTTTGAAACGTTATGTCATGCAACTTGAAAACAGTGCCACAGATAATCAGAACAAATGGAATTCCCTGGCTCCGTTGAAAGGAGCAAATCGTTTAAGAAAAAAATACGAGACAGTTGAAATTCTGGCTCAGTCGGCGGGGGGTGAAGCTATTCCTTTACTTTTTGCTTCAGATGTAGGAAGAGCGCGGGTCATGGCCTTTGCCGGCGATACGACATTTCAGTGGTTTCTCTCTGGCAACCGAGCAGAACATGAGCAGTTCTGGCGCCAGTTGATCCTTTGGCTGGCTCATAAAGAAAATGATTCCGGCCAAAGCATCTGGGCACGTGTGAATCCCAGAAATGTTTCTCCTGGCGCCAGAGTCCCCATTCAATTCGGAGCCCGAGATTCAGAAGACAAACCCATTTCTGACGTCAAATTTACAGTTCAGGTCACAGGCCCTTCGGGTAAATCCACCCAAGTCCAAATAGTGGGTTCGGGAGAATCTTCCTCCACCACCTACACACAAACAATGGAACCGGGCGATTATTGGGTCACGGTTCATGCAGAAAAAAATGGCGTATCTCTTGGATTTGATGCCACAACCCGATTCATTGTCGACCCTCGCGATCTGGAACTAGACAATCCAGCAGCCGATTATTCCTTACTGGAGGCCATCTCTTCATTATCAGGTGGAAGTTCGCTTCCACCTGAAGAACTGGAAAGTTTTTTAACTCGAATGAATGATGAAAAATCCTGGAACAACGCCCTGCTAAGGTACAGACGAATATCACTTTGGGATAACTGGTATTTTCTGCTCTTATTCGTGGTTTTACTCACAGGAGAATGGTTTTTGCGAAAACATAAAGGTCTGGTTTAAAGACTTTTACGGGTTTGTTTCGTAATCTCTTGAAAAATATTGGTAAAAAAGAAACCCATTAAAAAATCGGGAACATTAATACCATTGCTGGCGTCGATCATCCTATAATAGATACGGGAGAATACACACAGGTTTCTATCAAGATACGAGCTTTCCATGTCAACAGCATCCAAATCACCTGAAACCACAGAAAATCGAGAGGGGCATTACGCCAAATTCGATGAATATGTGGATTTTCAGATTTCTAAAACTGGCTCAAACATCAAAGCCAATGACCTACTCACAACCGGTGTTGGAATTTCTACAATCTTTCTTGGCTACCTCCTGATTTTTGTCATCTGCGATCATTGGATTATCAAAGGAGGTTTTGGGCACACATCCCGCCTGTTAATGCTGGCAGCAGTTGTGCTTGCCTCCCTAGGCTGGTCTGTCTGGAAACTGGTCATTCCCTATTTCAAAAAAGTGACACGACTTTACTCGGCACACGCTTTAGAAAAAACATCCGATGAGATGGAAGGCTCGCTTCTGAATCTGATTGATTTAAAAAAATCAAATCGATCGGTCAATCCAGAAATTATCAATTCACTGGAAAAGAAAGCCGCCCTGACACTTTCTAAGACTGATACCGATCTGGCTGTCGATCGCCGTCCTTTAATGAATCTTTCTTACGGTCTGTTAATTGTCGTAGCCTTGCTGTGCTTCTACGCTTTATTCTCCCCTAAAGAAATCTGGCCTTCAGTTTCTGCAGCAATGTCCTTTTCTCCCCAAAGAGAATTCGCCACACAAACTCAGATTAATTCAGTGACTCCTGGAAATACCGAAGTCCTCTCCGGCAGCCAACTGGAAGTGATTGTTGATTTACGTGGCGAAGTTCCCGAGAAAGTCATGCTCTTCTATACATCCAGTGACCAGGGCAGAGTTGATGAACCGATTGCCTTACGTTCCATGGATGACACATTAAAACGTTACCAGGGAGTCATCATCGGCGTTAATGGTAGAGGAATTCGGCAGGAATTAACTTACCACATTGAAGCCGGTGATGCAGTCTCTGATACGTTTAAGGTAAAAGTCATCCAGCCACCTTCTGCCACTGTGCATTCCGTGCGTTATGAGTACCCTCAATACATGGGAATTTCAGATGTTGAACAACCCGGCGGCGCCATCGATGCCTGGGAGGGAACCAACGTCTCGATCAATGCATCAACAAATATGCCGATCACTTCATTTGAAGTTCTCTTTTCTGACAAAGAAGATTCCGCTTCATTACTGGAAGAATACAAAGTTGAAAAAATAATCAAGAACAATTCAATAACGGCTTCCTGGAAATTAAAACTACGTGCGGATGGCAGTTCACCCCAATTCTATCAGATTAAATGCCGAAACGAAGCAGGACAGACAACTCTTTCCCCCACTGTTTATCCGCTTATGATTCGTCCGGATCTAGCTCCAGAAATCACATTGCTTTCACCTAAACAGGATTTAAAGATGCCGGCTAACGGCATCGTCCCAATCTCTGTCATGGCTGAAGATCCTGATTTTAAAATTCGGTACCTTGACCTGAGAGTTGAAAAAGATCAAATTCGCATGCTCGATAAATCCTTATTTGAAGGTGCTGAAAAGCGTGTCAGCTTGAATCAGGATTTCTCACTGGAACCATTAAGACTTTCTCCGGGAGATACCATTTATTTCTGGGTCGAGGCACGCGACAACAAGCAACCTTCTGGAAATCGACAAAACACACCCAAAATCAAAATTGAAATATTAAAACCTGTCTCAAAAGAAGAAGCTAAAAAACAACTGCAGGAACAAAAGAAAAAATCAGAGCAGGAAAAACAGAAACAAAACCCGGACCCAAATAATCAATCCGAAAAGAAATCGGGCAAGAGCTCTCATACCGGCGGTGAAGATTCGAAAACGAAACCAGATCAATCCGAAAAGAGCAAATCGGGTGAAGGAACTAAAGAAGAAAATCAAACCGAAAAGGGTACCGGAGAGAACAAACAAGATAAGCAAGGCAAACCTCAACAATCTGAGGAACCATCAACGGGACAAAATCAGCAAAAACCAGGCGATAAAAAAGGATTAGACAGTGGCGGCAAAGACGATCAGGAAGCGATCAAGAAAATCCTGGAACAACTGAAAAAAGAAGGCGAAGAACCAAAGTCTGATCCCAAACAAAAACAGCCAGAATCCGAGAAGCCAGATTCACAGAATCAATCTTCTGACCCGAAAATGCAGGGACAGAAATCATCGAACTCTTCAAAGGATTCTACTTCTCAATCTTCCGAAAACCCTGATGGTACTCCGCAAGATTCAGAAAATAAGAATTCTAAATCACAACCTTCTTCAAAAGCAAATCAGCCTGACAAAGATTCTTCTAACCAAAAGCCTCAAAAACAAACTGGTCCTGTTCCAAATGGCAAAAAGGAGTCGGCTCCCCCCTCGGATGATGCCACGAAAACAAAATCGAATGAAAAAACTAAAGGAAAAGGGACGCCAGATCACGATCCCAATGCCAAACCTGAAAAGAACAGTCAGAATGTTCAGCGTGACCCCAATGACAAACCCGCAACCCGGCCTGGGAAAAATGATTCTTCTGACTCCAAACCTAAACAGGGCGAGCAGCCAAAAAACCAGAATCAATCTCCTGAAAAACCGAATTCTGATTCAGAAAATAAACCCCAGAAAAGGATGAGGAAGTCAGAGAACTCGAATCAAAACCCATCCCCTTCACAAAAACAAAAACCATCAGACGGAAACAAGAAAAAGCAAAATAATAATCAACCAGATGGTGCTAACGAACGTCCTGAAGGTAAGAACAAACCAACCGACCAGAAATCCAAACGACCACAGGATGGAGACACTGGTAAAAGTTCTCAAAATGACCAGGGACAATCGGGAAGTAAGCAGCCCGGCAAGGGTGACTCAACAGGGAAAAAGGGTAATCAGGAAAAAGGGACTGAGAAAAAACCATCAAATTCTGGACAATCCGCGAAGCAAAATAATGCTCAAAACAAAAAAAGTAAGGGCTCGTCCAAGAACGGTCAATCTGGATCACAAAAACAAGGTTCAGGCGAGAAAGGCAAGGGATCGGAATCTAAGGGAAAAAGCCAATCCAAATCAGAAGAAACACCAGGCTCAGGCACCAGCTCAAAATCAGATAATCCTCAAGGAAGCAGTGCCACCCGTGGCGGAGCAACCCCGGGAGAAGGTAATAACCCAGCCAATGCTGAAGGCGACCATAATCTTCCCGAAGCGGAGGATGCCAATTTGGAATATGGAAAAGAGGCTGCAAATTTGGTTCTGAAACGTATCAAAGATGAACTAAAACGCAAAGAAGTTGATCAGGAATTATTAAACGAATTAGGCTGGTCAAAAGAAGAGATGAAACAGTTTTCTGAACGCTTACAAAAACAGCTCCAAAATCCTGAGTTGAATCAACAATCGCCGGAATCCCTGGCGCGAAAGCGTCAATTCGAAGAGATGTTAAAATCGCTTAAACCTGCTCCTGGCGCAAAACAACGAAATCGTACGAGCACCAGAAAGCAAACTAATAACAGCCTTGGCCCGCGCCGTTTGCCTGTTCCCGAAGAATATCGGGAAGCTTATGAGGCGTTTACACGAGGACTGGCGGAGAAAAAGCCGGTTAATAAATAATCGGGTTTACGATAAGAGAAGTTCGAGATCATCACTTGATAGATTCTTGAGAACACTCTGATTTTCTTCCAGAATCGCATCTGCTAACTCACGCTTCTGTTGTTGCAGTTCCGTAATTTTTTCTTCGACCGTGTTGCGACAAATTAATTTGTAAGCGAAGACACGTTTGGTTTGGCCTACACGATGTGCCCGGTCAATGGCCTGTGTTTCTACAGCAGGGTTCCACCAGGGATCGAGAATGAAAACATAGTCTGCGGCGGTCAGATTTAAGCCCAGCCCACCAGCTTTCAAACTGATCAGGAATATGCCACAGTCTTTATCAGTCTGAAACCGGTCAACTCGCTCTTTACGGTCACGAGTTTGGCCATCCAGATATTCATAGACAATTTCTTTTTTATCCAGATGCTCCTGCACAATAGACAACATACTTGTAAATTGTGAGAAAACTAATGCTTTATGACCTTCTTCAATCAATTCTTCCAGATGTGGTATCAAAACGTCCATTTTTGCAGAAGCATCCAGCGCCTGACCACGGTCCAGTAAAGCAGGGTGGCAGGCAGCTTGTCGCAAACGCAACAGTGCTTCAAGTACGTGTATTTTCGTCTTACCAAGACCTTTAGATTCAACCATTCCTAAAATAGAATCGCGGTAGTGTTGTCTTAATTCATCATAAAGACGAGTTTGTTCTTTACCCATATCGCAATACAGAGTTTGTTCTACTTTTTCGGGTAACTCGTTGGCGACTTGCTCTTTTGTTCGTCTTAAAATGAATGGACGCAGGGCGTTCCCCAACATGACTCGCGAATTTTTATCCTCAATATCACTAGTGTATGCTTTGAAGACAGAACTGCGACCTAACATTCCCGGATTGAGGAACTCAAAGATCGACCAAAGATCTCCTAAATGATTTTCTACAGGTGTACCGCTTAACGCAATTCGGTGCTTCGCTTTAAGCAAACGTGATGCTTTTGCGACTTGAGATCCTGAATTTTTTATCATCTGCGCTTCGTCTAAGACAGCATAATCAAACTGGATATCCTTAATCTGATTAATATCTCGCCGCATCGTTCCATAGGTCGTTAACACAAGGTCATATTCAGTCAATTGTTCGATGAGCTTTGTGCGTTCTCCTCCCGCGTATTCAATAGTCTTGATCGCAGGAGTAAACTTTTCCGCTTCCTGAATCCAATTGAACATTAATGACTTTGGCACGATAGCCAAAGATGGTAAATGTTCTTCACGTGATTGTTTTCGCCTTAATAGTAACGCGAGTAGTTGAACAGTTTTTCCCAAACCCATGTCATCGGCTAAACAGCCGCCGAAATGGAAATCCTGTAAAAATTGTAACCACCCTAATCCCTCGAGTTGATACTTGCGTAAGTCTCCCTTAAACCCCTCAGGCTCTTTATCGATAGAAATACCTGAAAATGTTTTAATCTTCTCCCGAAATTCATCGAATACTGCATCTGTTTCTACAAACTCCTGCGCGCTCAGCAAAGCATCAAGCAGTGCAACCTGATTGGGAGCAAATCGAAGATGATCTTCATCGGTGACCGCAATTCCAGCGAGAATGCCATATTGTTCTATCCATTCTTCTGGAAGAATTCCCAATGAACCATCATCAAGACGAATTGAAGAATCGCCACGTGCTAATGCAGAGAGCAGTTCAGGAAAGAGAACGGTCTGGCCTTCAAAATCAATGTCTGCATGTAGTTCAAACCAGTCAATCCCGGACTGAACTTTGAAAAGCATAGTACTTGGTTGATGAACCTGTTTGCCATCTGCTCGAACTGCCCAACCTTCTTTTATCAGATCGCGAACAGCATTTCCCAAATCTCTTGCAGAAATCTCAACATCGCGTCCCTGAACACGCCGATCCAATAATCTTCGAAAACCACTATCTTGTAATAAGGTCCAGGCCTTTGATTCCATTTCTCGATTACGGAGAATGCAACGTTTCTCCTCTCGATCAACGATAGCCCATTGCGTACTGGAACCCGAAACCAAATGATCCAGGTAGTTAAAGTGAACTTCACCAAAAAGGCGATCCTGTTGCCATCGTTTTTTCTGAGGTGAATGAATCAATAATTCCGGCTTTGGCTCGCAGGTAATTTCTTCAAGATGCAATTCCGAGGGTAATTCGAGTCTGGGAAGAACTGGCATATCCAGTAATCGATCTACCAGTTCCTGCTCTTCTCCCTCTTCGACTTCAATCGTTTGGTTTAACTGAATCATTTTAATCCAGGGAAACGAGTCGTAATCTTCCAGCGGTGTAATTTTATCACGTGTTAAGACAAGACCGCCGGCGACAATTAACCGTGCTGAGGAGATTTCCAGAACCTGATCTCCACGCTTTAAGTGGCCACTGAGATTCCAATTAGACTCTTTTTTATTTTGTTCCACTCCCATACAGAATTCCCAGGAGTGCTCCCCATCCCAGACTAAAGAATCGACATCTTCGGGTTGGCGATCGAGATAACGTACATGACCTGTGCCACACATCAGTGGCAATATCAATTCGCATAATTCGTAGGGAATTCGATATCGGAACGCAGCAACCTGAGTTTCTGTCTGTTGTGCGCGCCAATTTGTTCTTTCAGGAGTTCCTCCAGAAAGATACGCGAGAATCCGACGGTCATCCTCATGTTCCACTTCCTGCAATTGACCTGCTTTCAGCTTAAGGGGCTTCAGCTTACCCCACTGGCCATTTGCGCGTCGCTGCCGCTGAGATGTCTGGACGACCAACTGGCCCGATTCCAGACTTTCCTCGACATCGATTTCATAAAAAATTTCGCGTTCTTGCTGTGTCGTCTTCGACAGGACGGGGGCCATCACAAACTCATTCTTGAGTTCTACCAGACGGGCTTCCCATTCACGTAAACGGGGCTTTGTTGAGACTGCTGTCGACTGGTTACCACCCGATTTCATCTTTTTTGAACGGGGGCCACTTATTTCGAAATCCGCAGGCATGGAATAATCAAATTCAGGATCATCCTCATCGAATGAGAGTGGGGCACTTTCGATAATAAAAGGAGGAATATAACCCGGTTTGATGACACCTGTCAGATATCCTGCCTGATCAACGGCGAGAATTGCTGCCCAAAGGTGTTTACAAACATTAAATTTTTGAAACTGATCACAAGTGCAATAAGTTTTCAGATTGCCATCGTCGCGTGACAGTTGAGTTTGATACTCTACTCCATCGCGAACAACAGCAAAGATATGATCTGCTGTAACTCGAGTGAGCTCAACTCTCTCTGCTTCAATATAAGCTGCACCGCGGAATCGGATATCTGCACGAAATTGATTTTCAAGCATTTCTGCCAAGGTCATGGACGGCCTCCTGCCTGATCCCAAAACGCAATTCGCATTATTGAGACACTCCCTTTTATTTGCATAAGTCAGCCCTGAGTTTCTTTTGGACCAACGATAGTATCGGTCGAGACACAATAAATTTTAAAGTATCAGCTTCTTAAAAGTCAAAACGGACCAGATTCAACACGAGTAGAATGACTCTCAAACCATCTTGAAGCCGCACCTTATGAGGGTACTAGATTGACGCTACTTTTGACCAGTCAGTCTGGCTTGTTTTCTTATGAATTTTTGACTTCCATATAAAATAAATGTGAACATTCTATTATCTTAAATAGTCTCGGAAGTTCATCACCATAAGACTGGTTGTATCACTAAAAGTGTGCTATAGGACTTTCACAGAAAAGGTCGCTCAATTCACTATTTAAGTCAATCATCATATAATTCGTTTTCACTGCTGGCCCTCCGAAATCCAAACAGAAACAGCGAACAAACGGGCTTATCTGAAAGCATCTTTGACAATGGAAAAAATTTATAAAACTCTTACTGACCAGGAAGTGATTCAGTGGTTTGAATCGAATCTTCCCGTCGAAGACTATCGTAACAAGAGCATCCTGTTGATCGTTCCAGATGCGACCCGCACCGCACCTTTACCACTTTTGTTTTCTACTTTTTATCGCATTCTGAGCCCGGTCGCGAAACGAATTGACGTCTTGATTGCCCTGGGAACGCATCCACCAATGCCCGAACAGGATATCTGCCGTTTGCTTGGAATTTCTGAAAGTGCAAGACAAACGGAATATAAGGATGTTGGGCTTTTCAATCATGAATGGGATCAACCCGACAGGCTGACAGAACTGGGTATTCTGACAAAAGAAGAGACGGCAGAAATCTCAGATGGACTGCTGGAAATGGAAGTCCCTGTCACGATTAATTCGCGTGTGAAAGACTATGATATCTTGCAAATCATGGGACCAGTTTTTCCTCATGAGGTCGTTGGTTTCTCTGGTGGAAGTAAATACTTTTTTCCAGGTATTTCTGGCCCGGACCTGCTGAACTTTTTTCACTGGCTGGGTGCCTTGATCACAAACGTCGGAATTATTGGTGTAAAGCACACTCCTGTACGTGAAGTGGTTAATCGTTCTGCCGCAATGATACCCAACGAGAAACGCTGTATCACCTTTGTTGTTGCTCCCGACAGCTCGCTTTATGGTTTGTTTTATGGCACGCCGGAGTCTGCCTGGGAATCTGCCGCAGACTTATCGGGTCAAATTCACATCAAACGTATGCCCCAACCATTCAAACAAGTTCTATCCTGCGCCCCACTGATGTACGATGAACTATGGGTCGCCGGAAAATGCATGTATAAACTGGAGCCTGTTGTCGCTGATGGAGGAGAGTTAATAATCTATGCTCCTCACATGAAAGAAATTTCCATTACGCATGGCGCGCTGATCGAACAAGTAGGCTATCACGTTCGCGACTACTTTACGAAACAATGGGATCAGTTCAAGTCGTTCCCCTGGGGAATTCTGGCGCATTCGACTCATGTTAGAGGAACCGGAAGTTTTACAGACGGTGTAGAACATCCTCGTGTACAAGTCACACTAGCGTCACAAATTCCGCCTGAACTCTGCGAGAAAATCAACCTAGGTTATCGAGATCCGACCAGCATTGATGTAGAATCATTTGCAAACCGCGAAGAAGAAGGCATTCTTCTCGTCAGAAAAGCAGGGGAGCACCTTTATCGCCTGGAAAACAGTTAGCCCATTTTCGAAAGACAATCATCTGTCACCTTCATTGGCTAATTCAGAAGGCTTAAGTAAAGAAATAGAATTAAATTATCATGAATACACACTCAGAAAATTTTGAAATAAAAGCACGATTAGAACTGGCTTTGGCGGCTTCAGAAAAAGCCCGCGATCTGATTCTTAAATATTATCAATCTCCTGATCTGCAAGTCGAACGAAAGAGCGATAACTCTCCGGTTACCATTGCCGATCGCGGAGCGGAAGAGATTTTAAGAGCGGAAATCACTCAGGCTTTTCCCAACGACAGTATCATGGGCGAAGAACTACCACCTGTAGAAGGCACAAACGAATTCAAATGGATCCTTGACCCCATTGATGGGACGAAACCGTTTACCCATGGTGTCCCTTTGTTCGGAACGCTCCTGGGATTGGAAGAAAACGGTAAACTTGTAATGGGTGTCTGCCGCTTCCCGGCATTAGATGAAGTCGTTTATGCCATGAAGGGAGGGGGGGCATGGTGGAAAATCGGAAATCAGGAACCCCGTCGGGCGAAAGTCTCTGATCAAACTCAACTCTCAGAATCTGTCTTCTGCACAACCACCATGACGCGCTGGGAAACGATTGGCAAACAAAAAGCATATGAGTACCTCTGTCGCAACTCCTATCTGGCTCGCGGTTGGGGAGACTGCTATGGCCATATGCTAGTCGCTACAGGGAGGGTAGAAGTCATGATTGATCCTGTTTTAAGCCCCTGGGATGCGGCTGCACTGGTTCCCATTCTAGAAGAAGCAGGAGGCCACTGGATCGACTTTGCAGGAAACCCATCGATTTATTCTGAAAATGGATTGGCTGTGAATGCCGCTTTAAAAGACGAAATCCTACAAATCATAGCGCAATAAGCTGCAGATCAAGCTTGCAAGACCCAATTGGGAAATCCCATTGATCCTTACACCTGTTCTTTGCTACGATCCCCGAGCGAACGATCTCGCTCTATACATACCAGAATTGTACCGCAACTTCAGGGAAGAAAAGTATGGCCGGTTACAAGGAACATATTAGTGTCAGTGGTTTACTGGGAATCGGATACGGCACGATCGCCTGTTTATTAATAGGATTTACTCCTATACAGGGAATCATTGCAGGTGTGCTGACCTGGATCGGTGGCATGTTGCCGGATCTCGATGCAGAAACTGGACGCCCTATTAAAGAACTCTTCAGTTTGACAGCGGCTGTTGCTTCGTTTGTCGCGATGAGAAGTATGATACGAATCGATAGTGACCCTGACGCCGCCGTCCTGATGGCTATAGTGACTTACGCTGCTGTTCGATATGGAGCAGCAGCTATATTGGGAAAATTCGCAGTGCATCGCGGCATGTTCCATAGTCTCCCGGCTTTGATTATCGCAGGAGAATCCATTTTCCTTACCTATGTCAGTGATTCTTATGCCGTCAAATTTCTCATGGCCGGCGGTATCTCGTTAGGCTTCCTATCACACCTTATTCTCGATGAAGTCTACAGCGTAGAACGAAAAGGAGCCAAAATCCGTTTGAAAAAATCTTCTGGAACTGCCATAAAATGGTTTGGTAAAGGTCTATTTGGAAATGCTGTTGCCTATGCGATTCTCCTAACCATGACTTATATCACTCTCGTTGAATCTGGTGTTCTTGTTCCACTACAGCAGGTCGCTCCCACGGACTTGACGCCCCCTGTCCAACAAGCATCTCCCTTTGACACTACACGTCGATGACATTTTCTTGGATTCAACGGAACTCAATAGAAACGATTCATGCTGATGTCTATAATCAACATCAATTCATAATTTGTATTTTTTTGTATTTCCTCACCATTAAAAATATCCCAGGTAAAAATATCCCAGGAATTGAATTCGATGAAAATAGCCGGCGTACAAATGAACGTCTCGTTGATGGCCAAGGAAGAAAACCTGAATCGCATCATTGAGAAAATGAATGAGGCGGCATCCAACGGCGCGACCCTTTCTGTTTTCCCTGAATGTGCTTTAACTGGTTATTGTTTTGCCAGCCTGGCAGAAGCGATGCCTTATGCAGAAACGATACCTGGCCCTTCGACAGAAAAACTGCAAGAAGTTTGCGGTGAATTAAATCATTCCGTTGTCGTTGGCATGCTGGAAGTTGCTGAACAGAGTGTCTATAACGTGGCCGTCCTGATTACTCCTGATGGCGTTCTGGGATGTTACCGCAAAATCCACTTGCCATTTCTGGGTGTTGACAGATTCGTAGCCCCCGGCGATCGTGAATTCGCTGTTTACTCTCATCCAGCGGCGAATATCGGGCTCAATATCTGCTATGACAGTGCATTCCCGGAATCATCGCGTGTCATGACACTTCAGGGAGCAGATTTAATCGTACTTCCCACCAACTGGCCATCCGGCGCAGAATGTGTGGCAGAACATGCGATCAACATGCGTGCGATGGAGAATGGGATTTATTATTGTGCCATCAATCGGGTCGGCCTTGAACGAGGTTTTCAGTTTATTGGGAAAAGTAGTATCTGCGCTCCCTCAGGCGAGACACTAACCTGTGCTTCCGGTACAGAAGAAGAAATTCTCTATGCTACGATTGCCCCAGCAATCGCGCGCAATAAAAGAGTGGATCGGGTACCAGAGAAACATGTGATTGATCGTCTGGCAGACCGGCGTCCCGAAATGTACGGAAAAATCATTGAACCACATGGATTGCAGCCTCCAAATCGCAGTTGATTGGTTGGAAAATTCAACCAGCAAATCTTCTCGCTCCTGTTTTTGGATAAATAATACCCGATTGCCTTTGTGCCAAAACTCTATTTCGGCACAATCTATGCGGTTCCTATATAAAATCAGGCACAGACATTCTCCATCCTCCTAAGGCGTTGAACTTTCCAAAAAAGTAGACAACTGAGTCAGTACGAATGTTATTTTTTTATGCATTATGTGCTGGCTTGTATCAGTTCCTTTACAACTGATAGTCATTCTTAACGAAAAACCACACGTTCGGGCTTTAAAAAAATGATGCTCATGAATTCCAGACTGGTTCAAAATCTGATAGCAGCTTTGGTACTTGCAATCACTTTAGGCTTCTGCTTCCAGGCATTAGTGCTCCATCCGACTGATGTACTCGTTGGGTCACAAGACCAAGGCCATAACGATACCACGAATCAATTCATTGCCTTTAAAAGCTATCAAAAGATCTGTTTTGAACAACACTCTGAATTTCCTTTCTGGAACCCTTATTCATTACTGGGAATGCCATGGCTGGGTAGCCCTCAATCGTCATTATTCTATCCGGGAAACTGGATTTTCTATTTCACAAACGCATTAACAACAATCAGTTGGTCTCTTCTTTTTCACCATTGGTGGGCTGGCTGGGGGGCTTATCTACTTGGACGGAAGTACCGACTCAGTTTCTTCAGTTCATTAATATCAGGGATCATCTTTCTGGCGGCTCCTTACTTTGTAGCAAAAACGGGTGAAGGTCATTTCACATCCATCACTCAGATCGCCTGGTTCCCATGGATTTTTTATGGTTATGAACTGTTAATAGAAGGTCGCAAAAAAGCAATTCCCATTTTGGCAATGTTGATTGCGTTAGCGTTCTGCTGTGGCCATGTTCAAGAACTATATTATTTGCTGCTTTTTTTCACTGCTTCTATTATTATCGAGGCTCTCATTGCACGCCCGCGAAACAATCGAACATCAGCAGCAGACTCAGAAATCAATGACGAAATCCATCCTGAGCATTCAAAAACTACGATTTCAACTGCTGGCTTACTCAAAGGTTGGTTGATTGCGGGCATCCTGACGATGGGTCTGGTCGCCGTTGATTTGATTCCCGTTTATATCTATACCCAACAAGCGGTCAGAGCAAGTGGCATCGATTTAAAAGCTTTGGAAAGTGGTAGCCTCTCACTTCCTAGTTTGCTGCAGCTACTAGACCCTTTTGTCTGGGGAGGACCCGCTAATTACAGAGGTCCAGGGGGCTACTATTGGGAAGCGGTTTGCTATTTTGGATGCCTGCCTTTATTGCTCGCCTGCCTGGGAACGATCGCTTCATTTAGAAAACGAACAGTCATTCGTTTGTCCCTAATTGGCTTGGCGTCTATCTTATTAGCATTCGGACCACATCTACCATTTTATAAACTGTGCTATGAGGTCATTCCGGGCTTTTCCATGTTCCGAATACCCGCTCGACTACTCTGGATCTGTTCGCTTGTCATAGCCATGCTGGCGGGCTTTGGTTGTGAATCGATTTCGAACCTGTTCCTGAACCCATCAAGAAATAAATATCGAATCATTTCAAGCGTCTGTTTCATCACAGCCTCACTGTTACTGCCCTGGTTTGTATTTACTTCAGATGGTCTGGTAACACTGAATATTGATCCAGAACGTATTATCAAAATCCAACTGATCCCATGCATCGTTGCCGTACTAGGTCTTTCGGCGGCTGTATTTTTAGCCTGTATTTCTCGTAAAACAGCAGCAGGGGGCCTAATTTTACTTTGCGTCATCTGCTCGGGAGAACTGACAGTGCACAGCAATCGGATTTTACGGACAATTCCTCAGGCAACATTTCGCCAAGAAACAAAAATCACAAAGTTCCTGAAAAATAACCTGGGACAGCATAGAGTCCTTGTCGGCCAAAAATTACTGAGTGACCGCGAAGCATGGAACAACCAGATCTTGAAAATCCAGGGCTATGAGCCTGTACCGCTTGTACGACTAGGGCTATTGGCAGCAGCAGTTTTTCCGCAAAAGGACGCTGCCCTGATGATGGCCGGGTATAGTGAGCCACAAATTTCCACGGCACGCCAACAATTGCTGGACCTTATAAGTGTGAAATATGCCATATTACAAACAGATAAACGTGTTGAGATTGACGGGTGGAAGATTGTTGAAAAAGGATCAGTACCTGAAGAATTTACTTTGCGAAATTCAGAACCAACTCAAATCCCGTATTTGATTCTGGAAAATACAAACCCACTCCCCAGAGCCTTTTTAATTGGGAATACCAAACCATTAAATCAGAATGAGCAAAGTAAACAAATTGTAGAGACAATAGCAAAAATACAACCGCGTAACGAGGTCCTGTTACAACAAGACGTGCTATCAAAAGGTAAACGACAAACTTATAAGGCTGCAGACATTACTAAAGCCACTCCCAACAAGCTGCAAATCACCGCTGCATTGAACGAACCGGGATATCTGGTACTTTCAGATATCTATTACCCGGGCTGGTCTGCACAAGTCAATGAAAGTTTGATTCCGATCTTACCCGCCAACTTTTCATTAAGGGCCATACCACTTCCAGCAGGAAATCACGACGTCCACCTCTCGTTTACGCCACCCGGTTTTAAAATCGGACGTCTTATTTCTATCATGACACTCGCCATTGTTTTCATTTTATTGATCAAGTCTTCGCATTCCTCGCCGGATACCACTGCAAAGCAATAATTGGCAGGATTTGCGAGGCCGACTGTTTCGTCATTTACTTTCTGAAGCGTCTGACTGCTTCTGTTGTCTTTGATAGAATTTTTCAACTTGTGTTTCTGTTGGAACTTTTCCGCTTCCCAAAAATTTTCCCAAAGGACGTTCGACTTTATGAACCAGATATCTTCCCGAACGAAAAACTACAGGATGCGACCATGGGTAGGCACCTTTGAGACTGACAGGATAGTCCGGAGGCGTTAATTGCTTTGGGTCGGCTGACTTTGCCAACGTATTCTCACTTCCAAAACCGCTGTCGATTAAGTCGGTCACAATGTATTTTTGCTGGCTTTCATTTATTGCAGCATAAAGCTCTTTTCGGTGGTTAGGGCAAAAAATCAGCACCGAATCGAAAAACACAAACCGAGTCGCAGGTTTCACTGATAACTCTGGATACAAATAAACCAACGTGCTGTTGTAACAGTGTAATTGTCCATCTTTTAGATTTTGAGATTGCAAATATTGTCTGACGTTATACAGATCTTCCCAATCAACCTGCACCAATAACGCCAACTTGGACTTCAACTGGGCATTACTGGAATTCAACAAACAGGTCTTCCATAACATAACCCGCTGTGGTTTAAACGCCGGAAATGAGAACATCACCATCATCAAAAAAAAGGCTAAGCTACTTTTCCAGCCCCAAGTGAGCGAACGCTTCTGAAATCGGCTCCCTAAATAACCACCAATAACTGTGATGGCCAACAAATGAGAAGGGGGATGCACATAATCAAAGAGGTGCTGGAACGCAAACGACTGAACGAGCCACCCCAAATAAAATAGAGATAAGAGCACTGCATCGCGTTTCCCCGACTCCACCAGTGCATCACTGTCTGTTTTCGCGTTGCTATTCCAATAGTCTTTCAGTGCGATCAAAGCGAGAGGCACCGCCAGTAAATGAAGTAAGAACCAGGGATAAAAACGATATAAAAACTGGGCAAATCGTAATGGTTGCCATCCTGCTTTTCGGGCGGCCACATACTCAGGATTCCACTCAGTAAATGTCGTATAAAACGAAGACCAGGCGCCAGTCTGCCACATCCAGTAGATCCCAATCGCTCCCAGACATAATCCTCCGAGTAGTACTCCTGAGAAATCAATCATTCGCTTGCGGAATGTTTTAAGGATCAAAAGTGATCCAACCCAAACACAAATCGCTGGAACAGCCACAAAGGGTTTGATCCAAAATGCGGTTGCCCAGAAGAGCCCTTCCAGGAACGCCCACCCAAATACTGACGTCAATGAAGCTTGTGGTAGTGAATCAGCGCCGTCAATAAGTCGATCAATTTGTTTGCGTCGCAACCAGACTGCAGCCAGTGCAGGGAGAAGAATCAGCGTATCCCGCTGAAAATGACACCATTCTGAAAGGGAGAAGTAAAACGAGAATAATGCGATGCCAACCCAAAGCATACCAGTCAGAGAAAGATGATTCCTGCGATTCCACAACATCAGTAGCAAGGCTGTGCCGCTGAAGATAAACAGATCAACGACTCGAATGGCATCTGAACTCATCCCAACCGAAGAACGAACCAGCATGTGTAACCAGACAATCCCCGGTAAATTCGTCTCAAACATATCCTGATAGAGAGTTCCTCCATTCAGGACCATTTGGGCCTGCAAATCGTAAAGTACAACATCTGTTGCTAAAGGCATTCTGATGAAGAGCGGGATATTCAGAATGAGAATGAAAAGGAAAATCACAGCGGCAAACCATGTTGCCCCTGTCGATTGTCTAGTTTGCTGGTTTTCCACGCCGTATACTCCACATATTTACACCTGCCTATTCCCTCACGAAAAAGGCATCCAGAAACACTATAGCCAGAATAAGCAGTATAGATAAAATATATACGACTATATTGAATGAAAATCTACTATATTCATCAGGATTCCTGAAGAGTTCGCCTGGCTGCCCCGTTATGCTGACCTCATCGAGGCCTCTTTTACTTCAATCTGCATAGTGCATATTGAATTTCCTATAACAGTTATCACCCCAAAGAGAAATTAAGAATCGTGGATCCAGGACACCTCACCGAGCTGATTGAATTGGAAGAAAACTACTGGTGGCATGTCGCCAAACGTAAGTTAGTCACAGAAGTTTTGATGAATGAATTCCCCCCTCCTGGCCTGGTTATAGAGGGTGGCATTGGTTCTGCACGTAACCTGCTTGAATTTAGTCAGCTCGGATATGAAGTCATCGGTTTTGATTTAATGGAAGATGCGGTCGAACATGGCCGATCGCGTGGCCTTAACGATATACATGTACACAACCTGAGTCAACCCTGGCCAGTCTCTACTGCGTCTGCAAAAGCTGTCATCCTGTTAGATGTGATGGAGCATATGGAGGACCCGGTTGGGTTACTAAAAAATGCAGCAGAAACATTGGCCGATGATGGGGGAATTATTCTTACGGTCCCTGCTTATCCCATGTTGTATTCTGACTGGGATCGGAAATTAGGACATTTTCGACGTTATACAAAATCGGAATTTCGGAAGCATGCTAAAGAGGCTGGCCTGAAAGTAAAGTGGCTGACATACTGGAACTCGTTTACTCTACCCGCTGCTATTGCAGTCAGAGGTAAAGACAAAATACTGAAACGCACAGATGATTCCCCGCCTTGTTTCGCCCGAGTTTCACGTTTCACAAATGCCTGTCTGAAATCGTGTGCCCAAATTGAACGTAAGCTGATTCATTCAACAGGAGTTCCATTTGGCCTTTCGCTCGTAGGAGTACTGGTTAAATGAAGGTAAGCAATTCCCAACATTCCCTTCTTCCACGAAAGCCGATTTCTGACTCACTCGTTTCAGTTGTACTTCCGGTCTTTAATGAGCAAAATGTACTTCCGCAATTACTTCAGGCTGTTGAAGAATCTTTACAAACAGTGGGATGCGGATATGAAATCATTTTTGTTAACGATGGATCTTCAGACCGAAGCGGCTTAATTCTGAATGAGCTTGCCGAGTTGAATTCACGAGTGAGAGTCATTCACTTTGCTAAAAACTTTGGACATCAGGCAGCGGTCCAGGCGGGTTTGCTCCACACTACAGGTGATGCGGTAGTGATCATGGACTCAGACATGCAGGATTGCCCGAAGGCCATCGTCGATTTTATCGAACATTGGCAAGCAGGTTATGATGTTGTCTTTGCAATTCGTACTGACCGCAAAGAAAATATAGTAAAACGTTGGGCATTTCAGACCTTTCATAAAACACTTAATCTTATATCCAGCACGCCAATTCCTCGTGACGCTGGCAACTTTGGCCTCATTGACCACCAGGTGGCTGTTCAGATTGCACAGCTGAGCGATAGAGATCGCTACTTTCCGGGACTACGTTCGTGGGTAGGATATCGCCAGATTGGAGTGACTGTTGAGCGGCTGGCCCGTTATGACGAAAAAACGCGAGTCTCATTTATTGAGTTATGCCGTCTGGCAAAAACGGCTATTTTTTCCTTCTCATTCTTGCCACTCACCATTTTTTATGCGATTGCTGCATTATCTGCAGTCGTCTGTTTAGGACTGATTGCTTTTGTACTCTACCATAAGTTATTCACCGCGTTGGCCATTCCCGGCTGGGCATCGACTACAATTACCGCGTCTTTTTTTGGTGCATTAAATGCGTTGGGGATTGGTATTCTTGGTGAATATGTCACTCGTATTTATGATCAAGTAAGAGCCCGCCCGATGTTCATCGTCAGCACAAAAACGAATTTCGCATCTCCGGAAGTCGAATCACCTCTTCTGGCAAAGTCCAGTCACATTCTAAACGTCGAGACAAATGTCACTATTGATGCTGACCAGGAACTTTCCCAACATTCTTGATCGAACAGACAGAGAGCATACTGAATTTGGATTAATGAGTCGAGTGTCTCACAATACCAACCGAATCTTGAAATCGCGAGGGGGAGTTTTCAGCTTCCTGTTGATTCCGATCGTCTCTCTCTTTTTGTGATTGATGGAACAACCGTGGTCTGAACACAACCATCAGCAGCATCGGTAAGTACCACAAGAGATACACACTTCCCTGTTGAGGGTACCACAGTAATGTAGCAACGATAATGGCTGTCGTATGTGACATCAGATGGCCTAAATTTTTACGCCGCGGCCAGATTGTCAAACAGGCTATTAAAAGCACGAAACCTACAAAGACGGGAATCCGATAAGCAGAATCAACGGCACCCCAAAAACCAGGAATATTTTGCCCTCCTTCAAACTTGAGAACGGACCAGTCGATCGAACCTATTGTTTGCTGGGTAAATGAATAACGATCCACTGATGTCAGAATTAAACTACCAAGTAAGATAATACCAACGACACTGCCAGAGATTGCGAATCGTTTCAGACCGTTCTTCCTATAAAAACTGGCCCACAATGGTAAAAGGAAGACGGGAAAAAACATCGCACCACATGCCAGACCCATAAAAATTCCTGATATGACAGGTTTCTGGTAGGCCACAAATGCCCAAACAAGTAAGGCAGCGGGCAACACATGATTTGTTTTACTGACATCGTAGGCAGTACAGGGTAGTAGAAGATAAAGTAGTGCCATGGCCAATCCCAGCTGAACATCAGAAAAATGCACTTTTCCCATAATGATTAATCCAACAACCACAAAGGCATGAGCCAGGATTGCCATTATGCGGGCTGCCAGTGTGGATCCATCCAGAGAGATTCCAGAATTGGAAGGTGTATTCGCCCCGTCTGCAACTGCCGATGACAGGGGAACAACAGGCGCAATCAAAAGACGCGCAGTTGGTCCGGCTTCTGGAATTTTTTGATTTTGAGTAGAAGTGACATCTTGCATGCTCAATAAGCTGTCAGCTTGCTTTACTGTTTGAATCGTTTCGGGTGCCGGGTTCTCTGTGAAGACGCGCACAACTAAAAAAGCAAAGATCGAAATACAGAGAAACGCCATGCCGAAGCTATTCAGATTTTGTTCCCCGCGCGGTCTGCGCTGAAAAAAGCAATCAAGGCTCATGCGAATCACTAATATTCCGGTTCCCGCGAACAACCATACATTTCCCAGCAGAGGGTGATCCCCGACGAATAAAAGTCCCGGGGAAATGGAAAGCAACAATAATAAATCTAAGTTGCGCAATGAGATGATGCGATCAAAGCGGAAAAACACCGCGAGCGATAGCAATAGAGACAGGTAAAACCATGTCGCTTCACTTACATAATAATCGGGTAAAATGTGATTCATACAAGAACACCGCCAGTGATTAGAATTGATCACCAGTCGAAACGATTTACCATTTGAGCGTCAAACAGGTCCCCTTGTTTTAACTCAAACTATTGCGCCCATATCCATCATTGATATCTCAAATTGATTATTTTCTTGATGGGCAAATCAATCTGCACATATTGTTCACAATTTTTGAAATTTAAACTAGTTGATAATAGCGTTTTTCTCAAGATCCGACAAATTCCATCCCAAGCATGAACCACATGTACACTTATCGTCATTCAGAACAGAAAACACAATGGCGACAATAATATCCACTCTCAAATTCGTGCTTGTTCGAATTTCAGTACGATAAAAAATTGACCCGAAAGTATCAATTACTCTTTGATAATCTGATTCAATACTGCCATGATAAAGGGACGCTGATGCATTCGTTAACGTGTTCCATAAATGATTGGATGTGGTTCTCTCACTTTTAAAATACTACTCGAGCTGAGGAAGATCGAAATGCTGAAGTTCTACACCATCAGGTCGCTGTTACTCATTTCTATTTTGTCTCTTTTGCTACAGGCTCCCATCGTTGTGGAAGCCCAGAAAAACAGGCAGCAGGTCTCACCTGATACGAGTACCTGTCTGAAAAAGCTGAAATCTGACAAGGGGCTTTGTGTCGTTCTCGGGTTACCCGCTGCTGATCAGGCTTCTTTTGTTATAGAGCTGACTCAAAATAGTGAACTGCAGATTTACTTTCAGTCTGAATCCCCCAAAGAAATTGCTCAAGTGCGAGCTTTGGCTGATCAAGCAGGGCTATTGGG
>NZ_CALEMX010000234.1 GCF_937910335.1 uncultured Gimesia sp.
CTAAACTCGCTATATCTATAGCGATTCAGTGTCGTCTGAGTTTTTTGACCCCACGGCGTCCTAGTCCTTCTGCATAACAAGAGGTGGTTAGTTTGCGGATGAATGCCGGTTCGACGATGCGGTCGATCTGCCGGAGCAAGTGGTTTTGTGGGATGAATGACTCCAGATCAATGACCGTTCTGGTTCTGGGCTCAAAAAGATGCAATCCTTGCATAAGCGTCCCCATGATGGAAAACAGGGAGATTGTACAATAAAGCGAACTTGCTCATACCGCCAAACCGCTCCGCAAAGCAAGATCAATCAGCTGTTGAACCGTTTATTTCAAACAGACTTTTTCAACACGCCCCATACGTTTTCTTGGAATCATCTTTCGGTCGGTTCACCGAAGCAAGTTCACATCGACTTTCAATCTGCGGAAATTGATGCAACCGAAATAAGTTTGAAAGTCGGTGAATAGTGTTCGGTAAGCATACAGTGATTAATTATGTAGATATCTACAAGTTTCATATCGTCAGAAGGATATTCATCCTGCGCGATTAAGGCAAGACGGGGTTACAAAATTGGATTCATTCTGCTAAGGTTCCGTCTTGTGTCTTATACGTTTCATCGTTCCATGTATATTTAACTCCGGTTTATGAAAACTCGCATTATTCATTTTCGACAACCATCATCCGATAGCAAACGAGGTTTCACGATTCTGGAACTGCTGGTTGTGTTGGCGATTTTGGGGCTCCTAGTCGGGTTGATTATGCCCGCTGTGAATTCTGCACGTGAATCTGCCCGTAAGATTCAGTGCGTAAATCATCTGCATCAGATTGGAACGGCCTTGCATAACTACCATGATGTTTATCGCCGTTTGCCAGCTGGCTGGAGGTTCGATGCTTCTAAGAAAACCGCATTTGGCTGGGGGGCGAGCCTGCTGCCGTTCATTGAACAATCGAATCTGGCTTCCCTGGTCGATCTCCAGTCATCGGTGGATGCAACGAGTAATGCCATTTCGCGAACGATCACACCAGCATTCTATCGCTGTCCGTCCGATGTGGCCGAGGATTTATTTACTCTGTTCGAAGAACACGAAGGCCATGAATCCTCGGGACTACAATCTCATTCTGTACTGATTGATCTGCCCAGTGCCAATTACGTGGGCGTGTATGGTACGAGTGACCCGGATGCGGTTTCCAGTCTACCCGGCGATGGTGTCTTTGTCGCCAATCGATTTATCCGTTTTATCGAATGCCAGAATGGGTTAAGCAATATCATCATGGTGGGAGAACGGACTGCGCGGAAACTGCCTTCGACCTGGCTGGGGATTGTGATGGAGGGGGAAGATTCCAAAGGGCGGATGGTTGGATTTGCCGATGTGGGTCCCAATCGACGCGATGCGGACGAATGCGAATTTGACAGCCGGCATCCCGGTTGTGCGAATTTTCTGTGGGGCGACGGGCATGTGAAGTCGATCTCCGATTCGATTGATGCGCCCACCTATCGGCGATTTGCGACACGCCACTGAATCTGCATGGTCTGGCTCCGTTTTTTCTTCTGTTATCAAGGCATTCTGATGCGTTGAGGGGCTCCCGATTTGGGATTGCCATTCGTTCTTGTATTGACAAAAAGGGGCGCGTTCACGATGATTCGTGTCTGGTAATACTATATTAATAGTAGTTTTGGGGGCGGCTCAAAACGCAAAGGAATGTGAATCACACAGCGACGCGAATTGAACAGAATATGAATTTTCAGGTTCGCAAACGAGAACCAGAGCTGATGGATCAGCCAGGCTTGTCAGAGCATGAGCATGGCTCTGCTTTAAACGGACTGCGGCGCGTGAACTGGTGGAGTCGCAGCAGCGCGATTTTATGGCCCTCGATTCAGAAGCTGGCGCAGAGGGTTGAGCAGCGTCCCTTGCGAATTCTGGATATTGCCAGCGGTGGCGGCGATGTCGCGTTGAATCTTGCACAGCGGGCGCAGCGTGCCGGGATTGCGGTGGAAGTGGATGGTTGTGATATCAGCCCTTACGCCGTGAAGCATGCGTCGGATCTGGCGGCGCAAATGCAGTTGGATCAGGTGCAGTTTTACGAACGCGATATTCTGCAGGAACCGGTGGACCGGCAATATGATGTCGTGATGTGCTCTCTGTTTCTGCATCATCTGGATGAAACACAAGCCGTGCAGCTATTCAGTATTATGTCCAAGGCGACCCGGCATCTGGTGCTGGTCAATGATTTAAGACGGTCTCGGGTCGGGTACTGGCTGGCCTGGGCGGGTTGTCGTCTGTTAACCCGCTCTCCGATTGTGCACACCGACGGTCCGCTGTCTGTTGCGGGCGCGTTTACGATGGATGAAGCCGCTGACTTGGCTGCGCAAGGGGGACTGAGCGGCTTTCAAATGACGCGGCACTGGCCACAACGCTGGCTGCTGGAATGGAGTCGAACATGACTCTCTCTCACGCGATCAGTATGACGGAGGCCTGCAGCAGAGACTGGGATGTGGTGGTGATCGGTGCGGGGCCGGCCGGCACAGTCGCAGCCCGACAGTTGGCACTCCAGAAGCGGCGTGTTTTACTGATTGAGCGGAAGGCGTTTCCCAGATACAAAGTGTGCGGCTGCTGTCTGAATCAACGGGCGATCTCCGCGTTACAGGAGATCGGGCTGGGCGATCTTCTGGAAGAGACAAATGCGGTTCCCTTGAATTCGTTTGAGATGCGATTTAGTGGACGGGCGGCGACGATTCCGTTGCCGGGGGGAGTGGCGCTCTCACGGGCTGTATTCGATGAACGGCTTGTGGAAGCGGCGGTAGACGCGGGGGTATTCTTTTTGCCGGAAACCACAGCCACGTTACAGAACTGCACAGAGCAGGATCAGACGCGGCAGATAAAGCTGGCGCAACAGGGGCAACCCTCGGGGACTGTGACTGCGAAAATCGTTCTGGCAGCGGATGGGCTGGGGCACCCCAGTCTGCAGCATTGTGAGGCGTTTGAGAGTACCGTATCAGAGAACTCTCGGATGGGCGTCGGCGCTTCCTTGGCGATTGACAATTTATCAGACTACCCGACGGGTGTGATTCATATGGCCATCCATCAATCCGGTTATGTGGGACTGGTGCGGGTTGAGGATGGCAGAGTGAACCTGGCGGCGGCAATCGACGGGGACTTTATCAAGCAGAGCGGCAGTCCTGCGACGGCGGTGTTGGCGATTTTGAAGGCATCCGGTTTTCCGACCTTCTCTGAAATCACGGAGGGGAGTTTCAAAGGGACGATTCCCTTTACCCGCAAAACCATTCGGCCCGTGGGGAAGCGTGTGTTTGTGTTGGGGGATGCGGCCGGTTATCTGGAACCCTTCACAGGGGAAGGGATGGCGAATGCGATTGCGGATGCCGTTGCCGTCGCGGCGCTCGTTCCTCAAGGCCTTTCGCAGTGGGATCAGAGCCTTGAGCAGACCTGGTTGAAAAAACATCATGAGATTACAGACGGAAGATTATATTGGTGCCGCTGGCTGGCGCAATTGTTGCGTCTGCCTGTTGCGGTGGGAATCGGTCTGCGTTTGTTTCATTTGTGTCCGGCAGTGGCGCGGCCGATTGTCGCCCGTTTAAATCATTAAAGAACAGCGCACTTTCAGCGAGAGCCTATATGAGTTTTGAACTACTGGGAATTGGTACGACGACGCCTCAACATTCGATTGAACAGGCGGATGCAGCCGTGCATGCGGAAGCCTTGAGTTGCAGTGCTGTGTCGACAGATCAACAGCGGCGTTTGCTCCCGATTTTGTATCGTCGGGCGGGCGTGAAAACGCGGCACAGTGTCGTGCTGGAGAGCAGTACCAACGGCGAAATGGCGCGACAGACATTTTATCCGCCTGCGACATCAGATGGGGACTATGGTCCCACGACGTCGCACCGGATGGAAGCTTATGAAACGCATGCGTCCGCGCTGGCGATTTCCGCGGTCAGCCAGGCCTTACAGGACGGGAATGTGAATGCCGATGAAATCACGCACTTAGTGACGGTGTCGTGCAGTGGATTCAGTGCCCCCGGTTTTGACATTCTGCTGATGAAGGAACTCGGTTTCTCGCCGGATGTGTCACGCACGCATATTGGTTTTATGGGCTGTCACGGTGCGTTGAACGGCTTGCGGGTGGCGAAATCGTTTACAGACAGTAACCCTGAAGCACGCGTTGTGGTGTGTGCCGTGGAGCTGTGCAGCCTGCATCAACAGTATGGCTGGTGCCCGGACAAAATTGTGGCCAACGCGCTGTTTGCAGACGGGGCGGCTGCGGTGGTGGGAAAACAGGCAACTGACCCTGCGGGGGATCGTTGGAAGCTGGCCTGTTCGGGTTCCACGGTGGTGCCTGATTCGGAAGAGATGATGAGCTGGCGGATCGGCAATCATGGATTTGAAATGACGCTCTCTCCCCAGATTCCGGATTTGATCAATGCGACGCTGCGAAACTGGCTGGAGCACTGGCTGTCGCAACAGGATTTGACGATTGAAGAGATCGGCTGCTGGGCCATTCACCCGGGCGGTCCCCGCATTCTGAATGCGGTAGCGGAAGCGGCGGGATTTGATGAAGGTCTGTTGACGCCGTCGCGTGAAATTCTGGCACAATTCGGGAATATGTCATCGCCGACGGTGTTGTTTATCCTGAAAAAACTGCAGGCAGAGAACGCGGCATTGCCGTGCATGATGCTGGGTTTTGGTCCCGGACTGACGATTGAAGCAGCTCTGGTTCGTTAGTTGGAGCTCGAACACGGTGATGCTGACGGTTCCGCTGCATCCTGTTCGGTTGCTACGGTGAAGAATCGTCCGAGGGGGCCTAACAGGAGCGCCGGTAAGACAATCAGGTCTCCCAACAGTGCCATGAACAGCAGGCCGAACATCATCCAGGCAAAGCGTGATGTCGGAACAAAATTGCTGAAGGCAAAGACCAGTAAACCGAGACCGCAGATCAGCGAGGTCTGTATCATCGCTTTGCCACAATGTCGATAGGCATACAGCACGGAATCGACGGCACTATAACCTGCATCGAGTCGACGCCGAAAGAACGTCAGGTAATGCAGCGTATCATCGACGGCAATTCCGAGTGCCACACTGGCCGTCATTACCGAGCCGATGTCGACAGAGACGGAGAGCCAGCCCAATAAGCCGAAGATCATCAGAGGGGGAAAGACATTCGAGACCATCGAGACCAGGCCGGCGACGATGCCGCCTTGAACGATGGTCATGACGACGGCGATGATCACAAAGGCAAACAGAAAGCTTTTGAAGAGATCAACCATCAACTGACGCTGGATTTCATGTACTAAAGGCATGATGCCGGTTCGTTGTGTTGAAATGCCATTCGGAACGGTTTCAAATGAGCTTTGTATTGTCGTCTCCACTTTGTCGCCGATCAAATCCAGATACGCATTGTAGTCGGCGTTGTTCAATGAACTGACATAAGTGGTGATGCGAAACTGACGCTGTCCCTCCTGTTCCTTCAGATAACCTGAGTCAATGAACTGTGATTTCATTCCCAGCAGGGCTTCGTTGGCCTGGTATTGAAACAGTTCTCTTGAGAGATTGGCCGGGCGGGGGAACCGGGGAGCGAACGTCATCGTGGAAATGGTTCGATTCAGGTTTTCCGTTTTTTTGAGTTCCTGTTCGATATTCCAGACCAATAGTAATTGTTCCCGAAACGAAAGTTGTGCTTCCGGCGTGCAGGTCAAAACAACTTCGATGGGAACCAGTGAGCCGACATGGTCTTCCAGCCAGTGGTAGTCCGCCAGGATTGTGCTCTGTTCGGGAAACAGGGTTTCGATGCGGACCGATGTGTTGATTCTGGAGATCCCGTAACCGGCGGCCGCCATCGCGATCAGAGAAACACAGGCGATGGGCAGATGCTGTTTATTGAGTGTGGCTGTTAAATAAAACCAGACGTCTTGTCGCTCTGGTTGGGAACTCTCTGACTCTGTTGATTTCGGGGGTTTGCTTTTGAGAGGCCAGACAGAAAACATACCCGGGATGAGCGTCAACAGTAAGCCGGTGGTAATCAGAACGCCACAAGCGGCGTAGCCGCCGAACAGTCGGATCGGGGTTAAACCGCTGACTAAGAGTGAAGCGAGTCCGATGGCGGTTGTCCCGGCTGAGAGCAGGCAGGGCAACCAGCCGATTTGAAACGCGTAGGCCGCCGGTTGTTCGATATTGGGATCTTTGACAGCATCAAAATAATAGTTGACCAGGTGAACACCCCCCGCCACCGCCAGCACCTGAATCAAGGGGGGCATGACAATCAATAGGGCGGTAATGCTTTCTCCGCTATAGTGAATGAGGGCTAAAGTGATTCCCTGGGCGAGTAACGAAAGTCCGAAAACCAGCAGAGCCGCCCGAAACGAACGCAGGCAGATCCAGCAGATGATAAGCACAATCAGCGTGGATGGCAGTACAAACCGGTCGAGTGAATCTTTGCTGGCGAGATCAATTTCCAGGCCATCAATGATCGGCCCTGCCAGATGAATTTGATCAGTTTCCAGCTGACAGTGCTGCTGTAGCGCGTCGCGAATGGAGGCGACCAGTGCTTTGCGTTTCTGCAAACCTTCCGGGGTAAAGCTGACGATGATGCAGGTGGTTTTGCCATCTTCGCCGATGAAGGTGCCGCGTAGTCTGCTATGAACTTCTTCGTTGGCCAGCCCCATCTGTGGCGCATTGAGCGAGCGATAGAGCTCGCGTCCCGAAATGACGCGTTCAAAGTACCACTGTTGCTGTTCATCCTGAAATTCGTCGGCGGTGCACAGCGCTTTGACGAAGCGGTCCAGGTCGGGGTTGTCAATCGTGCATTCGGGCCAACTGATGATAACGGTATCGCTGTTTCCAAACACCTGACAGAATTGATCGTAGTCATTGCGCGCGGGGAAGTCCGAGTTGACCCAGTCGATGGGCGAGTTAACTTTGGTCTGCATCGCCTGCGAGGCACCGTAGCCGATCAGGGGGAGCAGCAGGAGCAGGTAACTTACCAGTAACCAGAACCGTCTTCGGTTAATCGACATGCAGCAAGAACTTTAAGATGACTGAAGTTGAGAATGGAAAAGATCGAATTATGATCAGGAAGTGCATGGAAGTTCTTCAGGCGCTGATTTTTTCCGAAGTTTTGACACGCTCGGGCGTTTTGACGGGAACCGGTTTTGTTTTTCGTTTTCCCAGGGGGCCGAAAAACAGAAATGGATAGCCGGGAACTTTCTCTTGATAGTCTTGATACGGTTTTCCAATATAAAACAGGAGTCGCTCGTCTTTCAGGTAGCTGCCCAGGAAAATGTAAGTTGTCCAGATGCCGGTCAGAATGGCGCGGTCGAGTGTCATCACGGGGGTAAACCAGAGTAAGCCCATGAAGCTCAAATAGACCGGATGTCGCATGCAGCAGTAAAGACTACGTGGATGAAATTCGCGTCGTGGGAGCGATTTCTTGCGTAACCAGTACCACCATTGAGTCAGGCCGGTCTGGTAGCCTAGGCCTGTGAGGTTAAGGCTATAGAGTAATGCCAGCCAGGAGCCGTAAAATCCGGCGGTCATCAGCCCGTTGCCTGTGCCCTCGAAGTGCCAGAGTTCCAGCGGACTGCTGCGCCAGCAGAACGCGGTGAGCAAGATTCCCGAGCAGGTTTGCAGGCAAAACAGCGAGCCGTAAAAGGGCGAGGGGAGCCAGCGCGTGATCAGGCTGCGGATTTTGGGATAAAGGAGCAGGCTGTGTCCGACAGCAAACTGGAGTGCCAATACGGCATCGATCCAGAGAAACCCGGCGGCGTGATGGCGGTAGTCTTCTTTGAGAAACCAGAACAGATGCCAGACCGTGAACAGGAACAGTAACTGCGTGGCGAGACCGAATGTGATTCCAACGAAGCGTTGCATCCCTGCATCCTCGTAATCGTTGTCGCAAATGATTTATAACGGTTTTCGGGCAATGAAGCATCCATACTGCATTGCACCAGTTTCATACGCTTTCAGAATGGTTTCAAATCGATCCAGGAACATCACCGTGTCCCGATCAATCAATCGTGCCAGCCAGCGAACGCCGGTTTTCTGCACGCGTTGTTGACAGATTTCCCAGGTCTGAGAGACCCGATTGGTCCAGTTATGATATTCCTGGAATTCCAGACTCGCGTTTTCCATCCAGGACTGATAATCTTCCGCACTTCCCAGTGACGGGCAGAAGAAACCTTCACAGACATCGTAGACCTGCTGAATCGCGTCTTCACTTTCCAGTTGATCGCCGGCCAGCCACGCACAAATAACCATGCGACCGCCGGGGCGTAACCAGGAAGCGGCTTTGTGGAAAAAGGCCTGTTTGTCAAACAGATGCTCGGTGCATTCGATACTCCAGATGACATCGAATGATTCGGGCGTAAACTCGGCGGTTTCCGCATCCTGGCAGAGAAACTGGGTATTGTGACGTTGCCCGCGCCAGCGTGATTCCAGCGAGGCCCAGCGCTTTTGAACCGGGCTGAGTGTGATGCCGGTTACCTGACAGCCGAAGGTTTTGGCCAGATGAATCGAGGAGCCGCCCATGCCACAACCGACGTCGAGCAGACTTTCATCGGGCTGAACGTCGATAAATTCAGCCAGCGTCTCAGTCAATTTCTGTTGTGCGATGGCTGACGTTTTCTCATAGTCTGATAGTTCCAACGCGGCATTGCTGTGTTCATCCCACAAACCGTGATGAATGTGCCGGCCCCAGAGCAATCGGTAAAACAGCGTGGTTAAATTGTAGTGGCTGCGAATAACATCTTTTTGGACGGTGGGGCAACTAATCATAGGATGAGGCCAGGTTCAGGATGTGAAAGAGTTGACTGTAAAATGAAAAAACAGATTGTTATTTGGCTACGTCGAGCTCACCATAGATTTTCAGTTCATCGGTAATGCCGACGGCACCAAAGGCTTTACTATAGGGTGTAATGCCAAAATGCGTCTGCTTGATCGAGAAGCTGGTTCGCACATGGTTCTGTTGGTTTTTATCTGTGACTTCGGCAATCAGACGCAATTTTTGCGTGACGCCATGCAGGGTGAACTTGCCGTCCAGTTGATAGTATGATTTTCCCGTGGGGGCATTTTGTTTGACGGGGACGGCCGACGCAATTTCGAATGTGGCGATCGGATACTTGCGGACATCCAGCACACTACTGCCCAGCATGTTCGCGTTGACGTCTTTTTGCGTTGAGGCAGAAGTCATCCCTTTCAGACCAATGTATTTGCGGGCTGCTGCCGTGTCTGCTTTCCAGGTGGTCATGTCGAATACAATCTTGCCGGCATTGCTTCTGGCACCAAGATTCAATGTTCCAGTTTTGATTTCTCCGATCACGGCGTGTTCGTGTCCGAAGCCGGTTTTGCCGACGAAGGTATAGACGCGACTTGTTTTCGTATTGACCTGACCTGTGGCATCTTGTGCCTGAACGCTGGTAGAAAGGCTCATACTGAGAACAGCGAAACCTGCAATCAGCAGGGAATTTATGCGTTGGTAATAGGATACTTGGGGTGACATCTGACGAATCCTTGTCTAAATTGCAGTCTGGTTTTACGATTCCTGACTTCCGAAATCCCTTGTCTTGTGGGGCGAACCATAACAACTATGAATATAGTAGTAAATGCCATTTTCTGAAAAAATGCGTCAGCAGGCGAAGTCGCGTGTTTCGCGCTCGTCGTGGAAATGTGCTGGGAATCAGGTTTGCAGGGAAAGTGGGAATCGCTAAAATCAGCACACAGAAATATTTGCGATTTTCGATAGATAGGACCAATGTGAAAGATTATCGACTCACTCACTACGAACTGGAATTGATGGGAGTGATCTGGGAACTCGAAGAAGCAAGCGTACAGGATGTGTGTGACGCATTGCCGCGTGAATTGGCTTACACGACTGTGATGACGACGCTCAGTCTGTTGGCGAAAAAGAAAAAAGTGTTGAAGCGTATCAAACGTGGTCGCGCCTATATCTATCAACCGGCTGTGACGCGTGAAGAAGTTTCACAATCGATGCTGGGGCAGTTGAAACAGGTTCTGCTGGGAGATTCTCTACCGACGTTGATGGTCAATCTGCTGGAAAATGAGAATATGTCAGAAGATGATATCACCACTCTCAAGAGCGCGATTAATAAACTGGAGTCGAAGGAATGACGCCGGCCGGCTTTCTGGAAACAATCGCATCGCTTTCACTGCAATCAGCGGTTTTGATTGGCGTGATCGGGGTCTTGACCTTTCGGAATAAAAAATCGCCTTCAGCACATCGGATGTGGGCCATTTGTCACATGCTGTTACTGGTGCAGTTTCTGTTGGCATTCGGAGTGCCTCATCCGCGATTGTTTTCCCCCACTCTGATTGAATACGGCGGTTATTTCGAAGCTGTTCAGAACGTAGAGTCGGGGCTCGGCCAGATTCTGATGGTGATCTGGCTGGGTGGAGTTTCGGTTTCATTGGTCTTGCTGGTATTGGGAACCACTCAGACGGTACGGATTCTCCGCCGTTCCATTCCCATCGAACTAAAATCACTGACCGATCAGCAGTGCCTGCATACAGGCGGCAAATCGATCCTGTTATTAAGCAGCGACGAAACACATACGCCGTTCTGCTGGCAGATCCATCAGCCTCTGATTGTGCTGCCGCGATCGATTCTTTCGTTACCCACTGACGAACTGGCGATGATCATTCGCCATGAGACAGAACACCTCAGGGCCGGTCATCCTTTGCATTTGTTTTTGCAACGACTGGTAGAGGCGGTTTTCTGGTTTCACCCACTGGTCTGGTGGAGTTCACGACAGGCGGTCTACAGCAGAGAGTTCTATTGTGACAATCAGTCGGTGCACAGCAGCAGCGAAGCTCTGGTCTATTTAAAAAGCCTGCTGCACTTTGCCGAGCAACAGAAACAAGGCTGGAATTCCTTAGCAGCGGGATTTGTGTTCCGAAACAGTCCCAGTCTGATTCAGCAACGTGTCAGCCGATTGACCAACCGGGACTGGTCTGGTTCTCTTGAAATGCAATCGGATCGCTGGCGTATTTCCGTGGTTCTGATAACGGCTTTGCTTTCTCTGTTGCTATGGATTCCCCTGAATCTCTCGGCATCAAATCGCTCGTTTTGGTCTCCCTGGCCGAGCTGGTCCACTTATGTGCTGCATTCGATGGGGATTCCGCCCCGAGATTACGAAATCGATGGTCATCGCCTCCGACCACATGATCATAATTGAGGATTGTAAATGGTGCTTGCGTGGATAAGTATTAATGATCAATAGCTGGTAAGAAGCTATTTTGAAATTCATAGTTGCAGTTCAGGAGAATTGATCTTTCATGTTTTCTCTGCTCTCGCCGAATTCAAGTGTCGACTTATACAAGTCTTGGTAGTAAAATAAGGATATGTCACTTTATTTGTACCCCGCTGAATACGGTCCACATTCGATTGACTACCTCTTTCAGTGCTCTGTGAGACTTTCACCGACTACAGGACCGCAGAGTTTAGTCAGTTCACCTTATTTATCTGTGTCGTGCATCGTTGGGTACAAAAAGACTGTCGCACGTTAAGTTCAACGGGCAATTGATCTTTGATAACAAAAACAGGTGAAAGAACTGACGCGAGTCGGAGCATGTATGCAGTGAAAGGCTGTAGGTTGTGACTTTTTAGGAGCGAACGCGCGTACGCTGAGCGTGAGATATGGCTTGTGTTTCGATTTAATCTACGCAGCAATCCGCTCGTACGACTTGATCAGCCCTCCGAGATGTTCCACGCAGTGGATCTCATCAAGCTTGATTGTCTCGAATTCCGGGGACGGCTCGACACAACAGGGCGGCAGATATTCTCGTGAGCTGTGCGCTCGATGTTTGTTGTAATAATCAACAAACTCCGAAACAAGATAATCGAGATGCGTTTTGCCGAAAGCGATGAAATGGTTCAAGGCTTCGTATTTTATTGTCTGGACAAACCTTTCGACCCGTGCATTGAGATTCGGAGACCGGATCGGCAGCATCTTCGGCTTGATGCCGTTGTTCTTTAGAAACTGCTTGAACTCGGTAGAGAACTTTGTGTCTCGATCATGGATCAGGAAGGTCGGCTTCTCATCCCGGTCGGCAACGCAGTTTACGAACGCTTTGGTCTGTTCCGTGACCCAGGCGGAATCGGGATTCCGCGTTGAGGGTGTGGCGAAGACTTCACGCGTTTCAAGATGCATGAAAACTAACACATACAAATCGACGAGACCCCGCCGTGTCACGGCTCGTTTCGTAAAGAAATCACAGGCCCAGAGTGTTTCCGAATGAGTTTTGAGAAACTGGTCCCAGGTGCCGGTACTACGTTTCGGACTCGGCTCGATCCCTTCTTCCTTGACGATATTTTTCACAGTCGGACGGCAGATCTGGGAGATGCCGAGTTTCCGAAGTGCACCCAGGATTCGAGTGTAGCCGAACCCCGTTTCACGGGCGATCTTGAGAATCAGTTCACGCAGTACGGCACTCTTTCCTGGTCGACCGACAGGTTCTCTCTTCCGGCCTCGTTTCTCTTCCCGTAACCAGCGATGAAAGGTCCCGGGAGTAACGATCGTGATCAGTTCGTTGATCACTCTTCCGAGCGGCTTGCCATATTTCAAGAGCTGCGCACGTTCGTGAGGTTTTGTGTGAATCTCTCCTGGGGTACGGTCCCTCAGAATCCGGTTCTCTTTTTTCAAGTAGAGGACGTATCTGGCCAACAGGCTGCCGGAAGTAGTCGCAATCAGTGTCAGCAAAGGAAGAAAAAGTTTGATCATCGTGGTAAGATCAGTTTCGTTGGTTACATAATGTGAAATAAGGAGATATCACTTTATTTGTACCCCGCTGAGACACAGATCGCATTCGATTGACGACCTCTTTCAGTTCTCTGCGGAACCATCGCCGACTGCAGGGCCGTAGAGTTTACGCAGTTCACCTTATATAATGGTGTCGCGACTGCTGTGGACCTCCCAATCATATGTTCGGAAGCCGTGAGTTACCTCATAAATCACCGTAGAGGCTCGAACTTTTGTAAGCTCCTTTCGTTTCACGGCTCCCAGAATCAGCCCGAGTACAAGTCTTTACGAAGAGGGTTTTGTACGGGACGATGCGAGCCACAATTCCAATGGTCGCTTCGGCCGAAACACCGCATTCCGTTTGCACCTAAACTCGCTATAT
>NZ_CALEMX010000235.1 GCF_937910335.1 uncultured Gimesia sp.
CCGAAAGCCGCCGGTATCAGACCAATCGTGACTTCGCTGTTTGCATCTGCCATCGCAGGACCGAATGCAGAACCTGGCCCGACTCCTGCAATCGTCGGTTTATCAAAATGCAGCGGATCGGTTGCAGGAACCCAATCCCCTTTTTTATCAAGCTTGAGCACTCTCGGATGTGGCACATTTGTCGCGGGAACGACTTTCCCACGTCCTGCCATATTCGACTGTCCCATTAACAAATAGATGTGAAACTTTTCTTTGTCCGGCAATTGAATTACTTTCTCCTCTCCCGGTAACGAGCCAGAAACGACTAACATTCCGATGAACAAGGTCACACTTTGAATCAATTTAATTTTCATTTTTTGATATTCCAATGGGATATAGAGAGATGATTTCATCACACTTTCATTTACTATAGAACCAGACCTGATTCGACATCAAGTACCCAGCATCACGTTTTTATGAAAGAAAATCAGCAACATGAATTCGAATTTTCAAAAAACACTCGCCCTCTCTCTTTTTGTTGGTCTTTGCTGCATGCTGTCAGCACCATCACTCGTTGTAGCGCAAAAAAAACGTGCCGCAAAGAATAATAACTGGAAACCACTGAAAGACGCTGAATTCAAAACCTATAAATCAACAAAACAGGCTAAGCTTCATCTCAATATTTTTAAACCAAAAGACTGGAAACCGGGAGATTCCCGCCCTGCCATCGTGTTCTTCTTTGGTGGCGGTTGGACCGGCGGTAACCCCAGCCAATTCGCATCACACTGTCAACATCTGGCATCCAAAGGCATGGTCGCCTTTGCCGCCGAATACCGCATTAAATCCAAACATAAAACAACCCCCTTCGAATGTGTGGCCGATGGAAAATCAGCCGTCCGCTTCATTCGTCAACACGCTGACGAACTGGGCATCGACCCCAATCGCATCGTTGCCGGCGGTGGCTCAGCGGGAGGCCATGTTGCCGCCTGCACTGGAACCGTAATTGGTTTTGATGAACCGGCTGAAAACAAACAGATTTCGTCCGTTCCCAATGCAATGGCATTATTCAATCCGGTGGTGGACACCACGGAAACAGGTTGGAAAGGGGGCCCCAGACAACTCGGCGAACGCTGCAAAGAGATTTCCCCTATCCATTTCATACGAAAAGATCTGCCACCCACGATCATATTTCACGGCACGGCCGATACCACAGTGTTGATCGAAAATGTCGAACGCTTCACAGAACAGATGAAACAAAAAGGGAATCGCTGTGAACTGAACTCGTATAAAGATCAGGCACACGGTTTTTTCAATTTGAGTAAAAGTAAAGAGAACTATGATTCAACGATTAAAAAACTGGACCAGTTTCTAACATCCCTGGGATATCTTAACCCCAAAAAATAAAACGGGGTTCCTGAACCTGTCAGAATCACCCCTGCCTCTCACCTGCCAAAGGAACAGACAACATGCACGGTCTGCCATCCCGAAAGAATCCTTCACGCCCCTTCATCACCAGTATCTTGCTGCTGACGTACTCAGCACTGTTCCTCACTCCTCTCTTGAATGCAGAAGAGATTAAAACCCCCCGTTCATTGGACGATCGCCTGACGATTGAACTATTTGCCTCCGAACCGGATATCGTCACTGTCACCGGCCTGACAGTGGATCAACGCAACCGTGTCTATGTCGTTGAAAACCATACCCACTTTCGTCCTGAAAATTATACAGGCCCAAAAACAGATCGAATTCGATTGCTGGAAGATACGACCGGCAACGGTCGCGCCGATCGTATTCAGACGTTCTATGAAGGCTCGACCGAAACCATGAATATCGGTGCCCACCCGGATGGTTGGATCTATGTAGCAACCCGGAATTCAATCTTTCGTCTGCGCGATAAAAACGATGATGGCAAAGCTGATATCAGACAAAATCTGATTCAACTCGAAACAACTGCCACGTATCCACATAATGGATTCTCAGGATTTGCCTTTGATTTTTCCAACAACATCTATTTCAGTATGGGAGAGAATGAAGGAGCCGATGCCGAACTTGTTGGTGACTTTGGCAATATCTATTTCACCCTCGGGCAGAATTATGGCGACGATGCTATCCTGATCGGCAAAGGAAATATACGTCTGCCTGCATTGCGAGGTGAAGGAGGCATCTTTCGTTGCCGCACTGATGGCAGTAAACTCGAACGCATCGCTACCGGCTTCTGGAATCCGTTCCATCTCTGTTTTGATGTGTACGGCCGCATGTTTGTTGGCGATAACGATCCCGGTAACCGTCCTCCCTGTCGATTATTAAACATCGTAAAAGGGGGCGATTATGGATACCGCCGTCGCACTCTGGAACCGTTCATAGCCATCAATGCTGAAACACCGGGCACACTCCCTATGACTTCATCCACGGGTGAATCTCCTACCGGACTGATTTCCTATGAATCAGATCAACTGCCCGACGACTATCGAGGCGATCTGCTCGTAGCCAGCTGGGGAGAGCACCGCATTGACCGTTATCATCTCACACCCGAGGGAGCCTCGTTCAAAACAACAACACAACCGGTCATCGCCGGCGAAGAACATTTTCGCCCCGCAGGAATTGCCGTGGGTCCGGATGGCAGCCTGTATATAGGCGACTGGGCCGACCGCTCCTACCCCTTGCATGGCAAAGGGCGTGTCTGGCGAATTCGTGCGACGAAACCGCCACAGTCCTCGCAAACAAAATCCATCACATCCAAAGATTGGCAAATACGCGATGCCGCGGCGAGAAAACTCCTCACGCAGAAAGAAACGGGCATTTCAAAACTGAAAGCGGCTCTCCAAAACTCAGACCCCCGTGTCAGAGCAGTCGCCCTGAACGCATTAATCAGCTCAAAAAAATTGACACCTGAGTTGGTGCATTCCGCTCTGAAAGATAAACAGCCGGAGCTCCGTGAGCTGGCTATAACGAAACTTCCCGCAGCATTGGTAGATTTTCAAAATATCGCTGCCCACGATCATTCACCCGCTGTGCAGGCGGCCGCTATAAGACGCATCTCAAAAAAGTCGGCCTTACCACTTTTATTTGAACGATTAAAAAGTACAGACCTCTTCATGCGACAGGCTGCACGCCAGGGACTCAGACAAACATTAACGGACAAGGAACTGATACAAAACTTTTCGCACAACGAAGCTGCAGTCCGACTTGCCGTCATTCTACTCCTAAAGGAAAGCACATCACCACCGGTTGACTCGCTGTTAAAACAGGCATTGAAAGATGAAAATCCAAAGATTCGTTTTGTCGCAGTGGAATGGATTGGCCGCGATTTACTCAAGTCGTTTCGAGAAACACTGATTTCAGATCTCGCCAGCAAAGCAACCACGCCGGAACTCCTGAAAGCCTATCTGGCTGCGATTGCACAACTGGAGGGTGTCATGAAAGAATGGACCAGGGGCACAACTGGAGACTGGTGGGTCGCTAAATCTAAGGTGCAGAAATACGCGGCCCGCTTACTCGAACTGCCTGGAACATCCCCCGAAGTCATTCAACAAATATTATTATTTTTGCCCGACACCCATCCGGCAATGAGTGAGAAAAAACTGAATGAACTGATCACTTCGAACAACCCGGGAGTACAAACAGAAGCAGTGCGAACGCTGCGCGAAAAAAACACTCAGTCTGGAAGAAAAAAACTTTTGAAGCTCGCGAATAACACAGAGGCAGAAGCGAATTTGCGGGCAGAAGCAGTCATCGGCCTGGATAGCTCACGTCCAGAGAATGTCACTCCACTACTACTATTAGCACATGACAAAAACGAAACTGTCAGCAGAGAGGCATTACGCACATTAACGGGAGCACAATTATCGGATCAACAACAGGCTGCACTTAAAAAAATGGCGATGGAAGAAACTGCAAAATCACCCCTGATTGAACGAATTCTGACTCGACAGATTAAACAAAAAAAACCGTCACAGAATCAGCTCTCTGAATGGATGACGGCGTTGTCAGGGCCAGCCGATTCCCTTTCAGGCCAGCGACTCTTCTTTCACCCCAAAGGCCCTGGTTGTTTCCGCTGCCATCAGATTGATGGGCGTGGTCAGCAAATCGGTCCCGGTTTACTCCGCATGCAGGGAAGAATCGCTCTCAATCGGGAACGATTAGTCGAAGCCATCATTAATCCCAGTAAGGATATCGATCCCGGATTTCTCCCTTTGACCATTGTGACCATCGATGGAAAGACTGCCTCCGGAATTTACCATAAGCATAATAATAAAGTGCGGTCCATCTACGACTCAAAGGGGAAAATTCTCTCATTCAAAATAGAGGACATTGAAGAAATGCTGCCTTCGAAAATATCCATTATGCCCAATGGTCTGATAGATCAAATGACACTACAGGAATTTCGAGATCTAATCGCCTATCTTCTACCCGAAACTGATCAAACCAAATCATCGAATTGACTCCGAAAGCTTATCGAACCGCTCCCCCATTCACATTAATGACCTGACCGGTAATATAAGCCGCTTCCTCGCTGCATAGAAATCGCGCCATCTTCGCAATATCTTCCGGTTTCCCCCAACATTTCATTGGGGTCTCCTGTTTAACACGTTCCTGCCAGACATCGCTTGCCTTTTCGCCCCAGGCAGTTTGAATCCATCCGGGGGCAATACAATTCACTCGCACCTCTGGCGCCATTGAGACAGCCAAAGAACGGCTAAACCCCATAATCGCATTTTTGGATGCTGCAAATAATTCGCCACTCTCCCCCTCCATCCCCCGATCCGATTGGTCCCAGCCTATATTCAGAATACAACCCCGGCCCTGTTGCTGCATACGTTGACCAACTTCATGAGATAAAAGCATCGTCCCACGGATATCAACTTCAAACAGCTGATCCAGTTTCTGATTATATTCCAATTGGGAAGGAGCGCCCGTTAATAAATCAACACCGGCGTTATTAATCCAGATGTCCAATGAACCCCATTCCTGAAATGCCTGATCGATGAATGCGGAATAATTTTCCTGGTCAGACAGGTCGGTTGAAATGGCTCCCGTTTTTCTGCCTTGCCCCTGAATCTGTTTAACAACCTCCTGAGCTGCATCCGCAGAATTCCGGTAATGAACCAGCACATCAGCTCCTGCTTCAGCCAGCTCAAGCGCGATGGCCTTGCCAATACCCGTAGAAGAACCAGTCACTAAAGCTTTCATACCAGACAGATCGCAGAAAGAAGATGCTGACACAACATAACTCCAATATCAGATGAAACTTAAGCATGTTTTAGATATGTTAATTATTGAATAATTAGATAAACTGGATAAATACTAGTTGACGATTGGGCAGAGCACTACCATAATTGCCATCGAAATGAGGGAGCGTTCTTTGTTTTTCTTTTTGAAAAAGAAAGCGTCTCCCACACCTCACATCTTTCGCCTGTCTGGCAAACAATACAAGTAGTTGAGTCAGTTTTTCAACTTAGATCTGCGCGCCATGTTTTACAGGCGATTTTGGGCAAAAGTTTAGTAAAAGGTTCGTATGCCCAGCGATTTGCTGCTTGTTTTTGTTATTAACTTCCCCCGCTTTCAACGTAAGCGAATTGAATTGATTATGCCTCCCCAACCGATCGCTGCAAACATGCGACGGTTTAAAAAGAGTTTTTTTGTATGAATTTGAAAAAGGATACTACGAATATGGCCACAAATCTTGTGGATCAGCCCCAGGAACGATCTGCACAGCGATTCCCTACGCTGCCAGATCATCTTGAAAAGAACTTGGTTAAAGTATTTAAGTTGTTGTCAGACGAGACTCGACTGAAAATCATGCTTTACCTGGCACAGGAAGAAGAATTGTTTGTCACCGCGTTATGCGAACGACTGAATCAGAGTCAGCCCGCCGTCAGCCATCACTTGGCATTATTAAGGGATGCCGGCCTGATTGAAGCACGTCGTGACGGAAAGCACAACTTTTACTCCATTTGCCGCGAACACTTTCATACGATTATGGCTGAATTGTTCAATAGTTTTAATGATCCCGATGATAATATCATCCGCATTGACAATTTTGTTCTGACACAAGACCAGAGTTGAACCCATAAAAAATCAATTCCGAAAAATCTTCTTGAAAGAGGCCGGCCCCCTGTTGCCGGTCTCTTTTTATTTGCGCTCATCTTTGCTAGAACATAAGAGATTTGACCAAATTTTCTTCAACGACCTGAGATCAGTGTAAACTATGCAGAAAACAGCGAAATTAGCCCTTGCCGATGGTAGTGTGTTCACCGGAACCGCATTTGGCGCGGACGGCGAAGTCCACGGCGAAGTTGTGTTCAATACAAGTATGACCGGGTATCAGGAAATTCTGACAGACCCTTCTTATTGCGGGCAAATTGTCACTATGACATACCCGCAAATCGGAAATTATGGGATCGTCCCGGAAGACGTGGAATCAGAGGGAATTGCCTTGCAAGGCTTTATCGTCCGCGAGCTTTGTGAAATCCCCAGTAATTATCGCGCCACCCAAACGCTTGATGAATACCTCAAAGCAGCCGGCATCGTCGGTTTACAGGGAATCGACACCCGCGCACTCGTCCGAAAAATTCGTACCCATGGTGCGATGACGGGCGTGCTCTCGACCGAAGACCTGGATGATGAATCACTTGTAAAGAAAGCGCAAAGCAGTCCTCAACTTGCCGGCCAGGATTTAGTCAGCCAGGTCATTCCCAAAGCAGCGCGGGAATGGAACGAAAGCCTGCATCCGCTGGCACTCAGCAGTTCGACTCATGCTCTCTCTGGTAATAATTTGACCAGCCTTGCAGAAAGCGACTACGTCGCTGAGAATTCCTACCATATTGTTGCCCTCGACTATGGGATGAAATTGAACATTCCGAGGCACTTAACCCAACTCGGATGCAAAGTCACCATTCTCCCCGGAAACTGTTCTGCTCAAGAGGTCCTGGCTTTGAACCCCGACGGCGTCTTTCTTTCGAATGGTCCAGGCGATCCGGAACCGCTGACTTATGCCATTGATACGATTCGCTCGCTCTTAGGCAAAGTCCCGATTTTTGGAATCTGTCTAGGCCATCAACTCTTGGGATTAGCCTGTGGCTGCAAAACATTCAAACTCAAATTTGGACATCGGGGCGCAAACCAACCCGTGGTCAATCACGATACGGGTCAGGTTGAAATCACCTCGCAAAATCATGGGTTTGCCATTGATCCTGAATCGATGCCAGACGACATCGAAGTCACTCATATCAATATGAATGATAATACCGTCGCTGGTTTGCGACATAAAACTCAGCCTGCTTTCAGCGTGCAATATCACCCGGAAGCATCAGCGGGCCCGCATGATAGTCATTATCTGTTCCGACAGTTTTACGAAAGTATCAATCAGGCCCGGGTTTCTTCCGGATCATCTCAATAGGAAAACTGCACAATACAAGATCTCCCTCCTCACTCATGAATATCCCAGAATTTAAACCATACACTAACATAACAGGTTGAGAGAAAACTCAATCCCTGAATTTCTAATAGAGAAACATAATAGAAAGAAATCCAAATGGCGCTCGAAAAAACTCTGATTCTAATTAAACCCGATGCAATGCAACGTCGCCTGGCGGGAACCCTTTTATCTCGCTTCGAAAACAAAGGTCTTAAAATTGTCGGACTGAAATTGCTGAAAGTCACAAAAGAATTATCAGCCGAACACTATGCAGAGCATGTAGAAAAACCATTCTACCCGCTACTCGAAGAATTCATCACCGCGGGTCCCGTTATCGCAATCGTAGCAGAAGGCCCGGAAGCCATCTCTGTCGTACGTTCGATGATGGGTTCCACCAACGGTCGCGAATCAGCACCGGGAACCATTCGTGGGGATTATGGAGTCAGTCGCCAGATGAACTTGGTCCACGGAAGTGATGGACCTGAAGCAGCCGCCCGTGAAATCAAAATTTATTTCAAACCCGAAGAACTGATCGATTACGAAACATCGCTCGGCGGCTGGGTTTGTGCTGACGACGAAAAATAAATATCGCGACTCTCATTGAGCGAAACAAAAAAGGGCAACCAGTGAAACTGGTTGCCCTTTTTAATTTATGCTTCTTCAATTCAGTTTTTTGATGAAATCGAACTAAGCAGCCGCTTCAATCGCGCGCTTGACGGCAGCCCCCATGTCGGCAGGGCTTTCTGCCACGATAACTCCAGCCGCTTCCAAAGCCGCGATCTTTTCATCGGCGGTTCCACTTCCCCCACTGATAATCGCGCCAGCGTGTCCCATCCGTTTTCCGGGAGGGGCCGTCTTACCAGCAATAAAACCAGCAACAGGTTTCGTTACATGATCCCTGATATATTCCGCAGCTTCGATTTCCGCGGTTCCACCGATCTCACCAATCAACATGATTGATTCTGTCGCAGGATCGTTTTCGAATAATTCCAGTAGATCAATAAACGTCGTTCCGATAATCGGGTCGCCGCCAATTCCGACAGCAGTAGTTTGTCCCAAACCAACATTTCCCAACTGCCACGCAGCTTCATAGGTCAAAGTACCACTTTTACTGATCAATCCCACTGAACCGGGCGTATGAATGTAACCAGGCATGATCCCGATTTTCGCGATCCCGGGCGTGATCACTCCCGGACAGTTAGGACCAATCAAACGACTGTTTTTGTCTTTGAGATATTCCATCACCCGAACCATATCAAATACGGGTACACCTTCGGTGATCGCAATAATCAATTCGATGCCCGCATCCGCGGCTTCCATAATCGCTTCACCACAAAAAGGTGGTGGTACGAAAATCAAACTCGTATTGGCGCCAGTCTTTTCGACTGCTTCTTCTACTGTATTAAATACGGGAAAACCATCGACTTCGGTTCCCCCTTTTCCGGGAGTCACACCGCCCAATAAAGGGGTGCCATACTCGCGACATTGCTGGCTATGAAACAGGCCGGACTTACCAGTTATCCCCTGGCAAATGACGCGTGTCTTTTCTGTAACTAAAATACTCATAATGTTTCACCCTTGCGGGAAATATGTTTTTTAAAGATGGCTAAGATCGCTTTTTACAAAACAACCACGTCAAATTAACGCGGCCCCCTGAATCCTCAGAAGACCGCCGTCCACTAAGAACTCAAAGTGGCAACCACTTTCTGAGCAGCATCGGTTAAATCAGTCGCCGAGATAATATCCCGACCACTTTCTGCCAGCATCTTGCGGGCAATTTCCACATTCGTCCCTTCCAGACGAACCACCAGAGGAACCGTGAAGCCAACCTTTTCATAAGCTTCCAGCAATGCGGTCACAATCGTGTCGCACTTCATAATTCCACCAAAGATATTCACCAGGACAGCTTTCACATGATCGTCAGCCAGAATGATACGAAATGCTTCCGATACCTGATCGACATTCGCTCCGCCACCTACATCCAGAAAGTTGGCAGGCTCGCCGCCATGATGCTTGATCAGGTCCATTGTGCTCATCGCCAATCCGGCACCGTTTACCAGACAACCGATGTTTCCGTCTAGCTTAACATAGCTCAAATCAGCATTGCCCGCATCTACTTCAGCCGGGTCTTCTTCGCTCAAATCCCGCAGTTCATCGAAAGGCTTATGACGAAACAAGGCGTTATCATCAAACGAAATTTTTGCATCCAGCGCGACCAATTCTCCATCGCCGGTAATCACCAGCGGATTGATCTCAGCCATGCTGCAATCATTATCGATGAAAAAACGACTTAGCTGACACAGAAACTTCTCTGCATGGCGAACAGTCTTACCTTCCATCCCCAACTTGAAAGCCAGCTTGCGAGCCTGAAAACCGAGTAAACCGGTATGAATGGAAAAGGGTTCACTCAAAATTTTCTCAGGACTCTCATGGGCAACTACCTCAATTTCCATTCCCCCTTCGGTCGAGAGAATCAAAACGGGACCACCCACTTCGCGGTCAACCACACATCCCAGATAGAGCTCCTGTGCAATATCCAACCCCTGCTCGATAAACAGAGTACTGACCTGCTTCCCCTCAGGGCCTGTTTGAATCGTCACCAGGGTCGAACCCAACATTCGTGCGGCATTGTCCCGAACTTCCTCTGCAGATCGTGCCAGGACCACACCCGCTTGATCCGGGTGTTCTTTAAAACGACCCTTCCCACGCCCTCCAGCATGAATCTGTGACTTCACTACCACCAACGGACGATCCAGTTTCTCAAATGCGGCAACCGCTTCTTCCACGGTTTTCGCAATGATCCCCTCAGGTACGGGAATCCCGGCTTCGCGAAATAACTGTTTGGCCTGATATTCGTGAATTTTCATTGATTTTTCAGACTTTCTCCTGAAAATTTGCTACCACTTCGAAGCAGCAGTAATTCAAATAATTTGTTGAACCTCAGCTTGAACTCAGGCCATCATAGCGGCTTCCCAACTGCTTATCCAGCAAGCCATACTCGCCTTCGCAGTAAAATTTCGGCATAATAGAAATCCAGTCCGCTCGCTGGAATCAACCCGTTATTTGAACTGTCAAAATCAGCACTGCAGCGATCAGAAACCTGCATTCATTCAAAAAAGGCGAAATCGATGCTCAAAGGAATCCCTCCCATTATCTCACCGGATCTGATGCACACCCTAATGACTATGGGACACGGCGATGATCTCGTTCTAGCTGATGGAAATTTTCCCGCTGATTCCCATGCGCAACAGATTATTCGACTGGATGGTCACGGTGTACCAGAAATTTTGGACGCCATTCTGCAATTCTTTCCACTGGATACCTTTGTCGATCAGCCCGCAGGTTTGATGAATCCCGTAGATGATCAAACCCCGGAACCTCCCATCTGGGAAACCTATCATCAACTCATCCAAGCCCATGACAGCCGAAACCTCGAGCTGGAAAAAATTGAACGTTTTGAATTTTATGAACGGGCAAAAAATGCCTACGCGATCATCGCTACCAGTGAGACGGCCCTGTATGCCAACCTGATTCTTAAAAAAGGCGTCGTCGTTGATGAATCTGCCGTTGATTAATCGATTGAACCGATTCATACCAACTTCAATCTGAAATAGCAGAATTCACGCTCAGGACTACTTCAATCGAATCGTCTGCTCACGATCCGGGCCGACGGAAACGATCTCGACTGGTTTGCCGATAATTTCTTCAACCGCTTTGATATAAGCAATCGCATTGGCAGGCAGATCTTCCATACGACGGATACCGGTAATGTCCTCTTTCCAGCCTGGAATCGAGCGATATACCGGTTTGGCCTGTTCCAAATCGAGAATATGACTGGGAAAATCTGTCACATGCTGACCATTCACATCATAGGCTTCACAAATTTTCAACTCTTCCAATCCACTCAACACATCCAGCAACATCACAGCGATGCAATCCACGCCACTGATATTGGCCCCGTAACGAGTCGCCACAGCATCGAACCACCCACAGCGTCGCGGACGACCAGTAACGGTTCCATATTCATTACCCACATCACGAATGCGTTGCCCGATACTATCGTGCAACTCTGTAACAAAAGGGCCACCGCCGACACGCGTGGTATACGCCTTCACAACGCCGATCATCTTATCGATATAACGTTCCGAAACACCACTTCCATTATGAATTCCACAGCCCGAGCTATTGGATGAGGTCACATAAGGAAAAGTCCCATGATCGATATCAAGCAAACTGCCCTGCGCGCCTTCAAACAATAGTTTTCGCTTCTCTGCTACCGCTTTCAACAGATAGGCATTGGTATCAACGACATGTGGTTTCAAAATTTCGGCATACTCAGAATATTCTTTGTATATTGCATCCACATCGACGGGTTCTGCTTCCGGATCGAGTGCCTTAAAGATTCGATTTTTATAAGCAACTATCTCTTCCAGTCGGCTACGGAAAAATTCCGGGCGAACCAAGTCTCCCATTCGAATCGCATGCGTTCGACCGGCTTTGTCACGATAGCAGGTACCAATCCCTCGCATGGTCGTCCCAATCGCCTTTTCTTTGCGGCTTTCTTCAAAGACAACTTCTTCCTGCATATGGTAAGGAAAAATCACATGCGCACGATCGCTAATTAACAGCCGACTCGCCTCAATCGGACCATTCTGATCACAAATCGAAGCCATCTCTTTCAGAAAGGCTTTAGGATTGATCACCACCCCGCCTGTAATCACTGACGTCACATTCGGATTCAGAATTCCCGCTGGCAACAAGGAAAGTTTATAGGTCTTTCCGTCAAACTTGACAGTATGACCCGCATTATTGCCTCCCAGATAGCGAACCACGATTTCGTGTTGCTCAGAAAGTAAATCTACGATTTTGCCCTTGGCCTCATCGCCCCACTGTAATCCAATTACCGACGTCGCTGACACAAAATTATCCCGCTGGTTGAGTAAAATAAATGAGGAAAATGCCCTCTGAATTGATTCATTCTGGAATCAAATAGCGGCGAGCACAACGCGCGCACCGGCCCATTTTATCGAACAGATTCCCGTTTGGGGAGCGTCAAGTACCATGATGCGCTTAATAATTGGATTTTCGATACAGTCGGTGATATAATACCCCATGCACACTTCTTTAGTGCGGACCAGATTAAGAAAATAATACCAGGCTAATGAACATATCTCCTCAAAAACGCGTTTTAATCATAGACGATGATGCAGGTCTGATCGAACCCCTCCAGTTGGCACTGGAAGCCGCCGGTTATAAAGTTTTGACAGCTTGTGACGGTATCGAAGGGGTCATGAAAATCGAACGAGACGCCCCCGATCTAGTACTCCTGGATCTGGTCATGCCCCGCCGTAGTGGGCTAGCAGTCCTCGACTCGATCGTCGACAACAAACAACTCGCTCCCCGGATCATCATGGTCACAGGCAGCAACGAAACCAAATACAGGGGGCTGGCAAAGGAAAGAGGCGTCGATCGCTTTTTCCCAAAACCTTACCACATCGAAGATCTGATCCAGGCCGTCAATGAACTGCTCAGTTCAGACTAGATTTCCTACCTTGTCTCAGTCCAGTCTTTCCCATTCTCCTTTCCTCCAGAAATTCAGGTGCACAATTTCGCTCTTGACTCCACCGCGAAAGATCCCAATATGCATTTAACGCGTCGCGCGCGAGATGAGTTTTTTTGCACACTGTTTTTCGCGAATGCTGAAAATCTCACTACTATAAAAGTGCCTGTGTTTTGAAAATCTTCACC
>NZ_CALEMX010000236.1 GCF_937910335.1 uncultured Gimesia sp.
CTAAAGAAAAGAAACCAGTCTGGCCTGTGACAGACAAGCCTCCCTGGCCGCATCCTACAGCAACGTCGTGAATGAGATCACCGATGTCAATTTAAGTTCGTGCTTTTCGTGTCTTTCGTGGTAACAAAAAATACTAATTTCAGCGATACTTGTTTAATAGGTAAGGAATCGTTTTATTCTGTTCCTACTCGCTTTTGTCGTTCGATAATATATAGAGTCTCTGTGAAATACTTGAGTGATTCAGTCACGTTACTTACGGTAAGAACGGGCAGGGTCCTGTAAGAGTTTTCTTGTGATCGTAGTCTGGCATGGGTTTCCTTTACTGAGGGGTTCACGAATTCTTAGTTTCCATGAATTGAAACAGTGGCCCCTTGCCAAAACATTGCAAAACACGACAAATAATTGACATTTGATGACAGGCTCATTGAATTAACATCTCTCTGAAGGGATAAAAGGATCAGCAAACATTTCAACAGAGGCACTTGGAGAGCAAATCGTGGATCCGAATCATTTACCGTTAGACGATTCTTCCCCTTATCACAATACGCTCGCACAATGCGTCGATCACTGGGGACTCGTTCCCGAGAAGACGGAGTTAATCCGCGACGGTGTCAATCACGTATTTGCCACGGAGTTCGAGAACGGTGATCCGATCATTATCCGCATTAGCGACGGTGCGTTCCGCAAGCGAGGTGAGGTGTTGGGCGAATTGCTCTGGCTCGATCACTTAATCCGCAATGGATGCACGGTTACCACGCCGATTCCTTCGCGCGGCGGGGAACTGCTTGAGACAATTGAACTGGACGGTGGCACAATGCACGTCTCCTGCTTCGAACGTTTCGGAGGTCGGCAACTCGACCCGGCTAAAGATGCAGAGTGGAATGACGAACTCTTTCAGAAATTAGGCCGCGAGATTGGTCGCATCCATCGCGTTTCGGATCAGCTGCAATTACCTGCCGACCGCGATCGCTGGCCTTGGTACGAGAGCAAGCTCACACAGTTTCCCGATCCACTTCCCGAAGCCTTCAACCCGCGAGTCGCCGATGCGATGCGAGACTTTATCGATGAATTGCGCAAGCGACCGACGCCGTCTCGTCATTATGGACTGGTTCATCGCGATCTGCATGAGGGGAATTTTCTTGTAGAGGATGGCAAGGTACAGGTCATCGATTTCGACCTTGGCTGTTACGGCTGGCGGACGATGGACTTCGCCGTCCTGCTTTTCTCGAGCTATTACTATCCCAGTTTGCAAGTGCCAGGCGCGAGCCCCGAATTGGCTGGACATGTCCTGGCAAAAGTGGTACAAGGCTATCGCGAAGAATACACACTCGACCGAGAACAAGTAGAGACAGTAGTAGACATGATTTTGCTGCACACTATTCTCAACTACAACGTGATGGCACCGGCTGTGGAACATTGGCAGATTGCACTAGGCAACCCTCAGCCATCGGTAACAGAGAGCCTGGCATGGATCGAGCAACTCTGGCTTGGCGGCCAAAAACTGCAACTCGACCTCAGCCAGTTATAGCCGCGCGAGAAACGTCGCGATGTCAGCGTTGGCTTGCGCGGATGCCTCGGGTATCAGCTCGTCCTGCATAAAGAAGCTGTGAGGCATGCCGGCATAGACGTGATCCTCAACTTCGGCGCCAGCGGCACGGGCACGTTCGACGAAGATCCGATTATCTTCATACATCGCGTCTTGCTCACCAGTCACAACCAGCACCGGTGGCAACTGAGACAGGTCGCCATAGATAGGGCTGACATAAGGGTGGCGCCAGTCCTCCATGCGTGGCACGTAGCACGCTCGTCCGAAACCGAAAAGCGTGATATCCTGAATGGGGTGCTCCCAGGCGGCTTCGACGAAACCGGGTACTTCTTCATAGGCCATGTTTATCGCAGGGCACAGGGCGAGCACGGCATCAGGTGCCTGAAGGTCATGATCTGCCGCGTACAACGCTGCAGCCGGGCCAAGGTTGCCACCAGCGGAATCGCCACCCACGACGACTGGTCCGCTCGCATTTTTCTGACAGTGTTGGACAACCCCAATCACGTCGTGCAGTGCGGCGGGGAATGGATCCTCTGGCCCCAGACGATAGTCCAATGCCAGAACCGTCCACCCGGTCAAGGCAGCCATTCGCTTTGCCCAGGCCAGATGCTTTCCCGAGATTGGTGAAATCCAGGCACCACCATGCAGATAAACCCACACGCCAGTCCCACAATTTGGTGGTGTAAAACGTGTGATTGGCACATCGTTGCCGTCCAGGCCTCGCAGGGTGATTTCTTCGCGCGAGACCTCTGGGAAAAGTTCCAATCCTGGGGAATCCGGGTTTCCCCACGTGTCGCGCAGTTTGGCAATCAGTACATCGCGCAGAGGAGGCAACTGGCAAACACGGTCATAGTATGCCTTCGCCGGGCCCGGCTGTGTCCAAAATTGAGTTCCATCGTTGGACTCACCCACCGTACATCCTCCGTATGAGCGATCAAAACTCGCCGAGCGCAAACGCCACGCTCATGGAGAAATGGTACCCGGTTTGACAAGCAGAATCAAATTGAATCGAGAGAACATTGAATCGGCATAAGATCGCGCATTCAAAACGATATTGGTATAACGCACAGCGCGTGTCAGGCAATGGCAATCGAATTGCGAAATAGATCTCTCCCAAACTGCTCAGGTGAGTATCTTCTGATTCGCTTTGTTTACAGCTGGAGAACCTGGATGGAAAATGAAGCGTAGGACTTCGAGAAAAAGACGCAGGTACAGAAAATCGAGTCCTGATTTCCAAACATTCCCCAGGCCCGGAATTGCCCTTTTCTGCTGTTGTCGACACGTTTTGCGCGCTGAAGGCGAACTTTTGGTCTGGGAGCGTGTCTCTCCCCGTGAAGGGATCTTATCTCAGTATTATTGACTGGTTCTTTATACAAAATAGAAAGCGAATTTATGAGAATCTATCTGGACGATGTACGACCGGCGCCGCCGGGCTGGCAGCAGGTACGCTGGCCGGACGAAGCGATTACACTTTTAAAGACGGGTAACGTCAGAGAAATCAGTTTGGATCACGATCTGGGCGACGATACACGCGGGACGGGTTACGATGTCCTGTTCTGGATTGAAGAAGCCGTCGCCATGTGTGATTTCGATCCTCCGGTGATACGCGTACACACTGTCAATCCCCCGGCACGCAATCGCATGCTTTCAGCCCTGGTTTCGATTCAGCAACTGACCGAGTGTTACTGCGGCGCGGACTAAATGGCGTCGATCATACAACTTTGATGACACGATTTTGAAAACTACTTCTTCACTGACTCGAGATGAATGTTACGAAGTAGTTCAATCAGAGAGAACGCTCAAAGGGGTCCGGAGTCGATTTTTCTGCCCACGATGTGATAGCGGCAGGATAGTTATCGCGTAGTTCGAAAACAGGTTTCAATCAGAATTGCCTTGGTAAGCACCTGCTGAATATGTCAGTTCATAGCTGTGCGAATAGATTTCGATTAAGTTTCCAAAGGGGTCTTCGCAGTAGACCATCCGGTAGGGTTTTTCGCCGGGATAATACTCCCGGACAGGCATTCTCTGTTTGCCGCCGTTCTCAACGATTCTCTTTGCGAGGCCCTCCACATCCGGGTCTTGAACACAAAAGTGAAACACCCCTGTTTTCCAGTATTCAAAATTGTCCTCTGGTTTTTGGGCATTCTCAAACTCGAACAACTCGATACCAATTCTATCGCCGGTCGCCAAGTGAGCAATTCGAAATCGGCCCCAGCCTTTCCCGAACACATCGTTGCACATCACGCCAATGGCGGAATCATCTGACACGACTTCTGTGGCGGGCATGATAACGTACCACCCCAATGTTTTAGTATAGAATTCTACGGCTCGGTCTAAGTCCGTCACAGAAATGCCGATGTGAGAAAATGTTCGAGGAAATGGCATGCTGACTCTTTCAGGTTGGTTTTGGAATAGTGATATGATTGTGGGTTTTACGTGCTGACTGCTTCTGACAGGTGAAGCCCGATAACTAGTTATTAGACCCAGACCTTTTCAGTAAGCCATCCATCCATTGCCCCATTTTACAACAAGCTGTCTAATTACAACAATCTAAGTGCATGTTTTGACGCGATCTTTGCATGCAATATTCTCCTGAAAGGATGATTTTTCATCTATATGAGGAGAGGGATAGTAAAAGAGGCGAGAGTCGATTTTTCAGTCCCTCCCCCCTTTCCGGTTCGCCTTTAAAAATCACTTCTTCACCGATGCAGGATGAATGCGACGAGATAGTTCGATCAGCTTCTTGACCAGTTTGGGTGAGGCACCGACCTCGGCGTGTGAGACGGTTAACCATGTTTCATATCCGCCCAGTTCATGCTGACGGGGCGAAGGTAAATAGCCGAGATCTCCGTTGGCCAGGCCGAATACGAACGTCTCTTTGAAGGGGCTTTGCTTTTGAATGTCGAAACCGATTTCGACAAACACTTCAAAAGGCAGTGCGGCCAGACACAGATCACCAATGCGTAAGGTCTGTACGAAGGCCTCATCCGTTTCCGGCCATGCCGAGGCTTCAACGGCCCGGCGGGCAAAGGTAACGCGTCGTGCGAAACCGCGATCCTGCTGAGCTTCCAGAGTGGCATTCTTGAGCAATTCCTTTGCACGCCACACCTGCGCCTGTGTGGGACGACGACGTTTCAGAGTCAACCTCTCTGCTGCCGCATCCAATGGAACCCAGCTCTGATATTGAATCGATTTCTCGACGCGGATTACTTCCCGGGCGACGTCGCCTGCAACCTCGCGCATTTTCTCATAACGCGCGTAGCGTTTCTTTCCAGGTTGATTGTAATTTGCATAATCATTGTTATTCACATCGCCGCTGGCACCATTGCTAAGCATGCCGACAAACGGGGGGTCCTGGTCCGGCTCTGCATGCAGCCGCGCAAGCTGTCTGGCGAACATCCCAAAGTAATCCGCCGAAATATGTCCCTTGCCGACGCCACCGACATAGTGCAGCCAGTAGTTCGCCAACAGGGCAATCGGACGCCCCGACGTCGATTCAACAGACAGTACATAGACCTTGGGATTGACAGGGCCCGCTGGTTTATCGAGGACCTTCAGGTAGCCGCCGGGATTCGTGGCGGCGAACTCTTCCTCACCAAAAGGACTGGTAGCAGTCTGTCGATCTTTCAAAAGCCAGCGCCGGTTAAACACATGCTGAGGCACTTCACCTTCGCCCCAGCCGATGCGGGCCGGTTCTAATTGATGAAACGCCCGCTGCACACCATCTGCAATGCGGCGAATGACAAATTTCTGGTAGTCATCAAGCGGTTCTCTGAGTTTGAGATAGCTGGTCCCTCGCAGGCTCGGTGCTGAGTGTGTATGCGTGGCCGCGATCAGCACATTTTCGGGAGCGAGGCCCGTTATCTCTTGAATACGTTTCTTCGTCGGGTCGTGAAGTTCACTGGGAAACTTGACATTATCGATGATGACAATCGCCAGTTGTTTGTTCCCATCATCAAGGACCAGGCACCGCGCATGGAGTTCATCATGGATATGAATTGAGCCACGAGGGTTAAAGCCACCGATCAGGTCGGTTCCCAGAAAGGGTGTGATATTACTCGTCGCTGCGCCAGCACGAAACACCTTCGGCTGATCCGCTTGTGCCACGGCAACCGCAGGAAGAAACAACGTCACAATCAAAATTCGATAGATCATATTTTTACCATTGAATAAAGGTGTCAGTGATTT
>NZ_CALEMX010000237.1 GCF_937910335.1 uncultured Gimesia sp.
CTGGAAGATTGAAAAGCTGATACTGAGGCACTTTGGTACTGGCAAGCTGAGTTTCAACAACTACATTTCGGGCAGTCTTTCTGTCGTAACGATGTAGTTTCCATTTGCCAGTTCTCAGAGCGTAAGTTCCGTTGTTACCATTATTCTGTTGTACGATGTGATCGCGGCCTTTAGCATTATCACTACCCAACAGGGCTTCCAAAACATTGAAGCTATCAAGGCAGCTTTGTTTTGGCAGACTTTGTTTAGTGAGGGCGGCAAGACTGGCTGCCAGATCAATGGTGCAGACTAGTTCGTCACTCAGACCTGGTTCAATGCGACCCTTCCAACGTGTAATAAATGGCGTTCGTGTCCCCCCTTCATAGACGCTGTATTTGCCACCTGAATAGGGGCCAGCAGCGCGGTGCTTGCCGATCCTTTCAATGGCTCCGTCTTTATATCCATCATCGAGTACCGGACCGTTATCGGAACAGAAGACAACGAGTGTTTTTTCTGCCAATTTCAAACGATCGAGTGTCTTCATTAATTCGCCGACACACCAGTCAAGCTGAACAATCGAATCGCCCCGAAATCCGAGTGAGGTCTTTCCTTGGAATCGTTCGTGCGGAATGCGCGGAACGTGGATGTCATGTGATGAAAAGAAGAGAAAGAAAGGTTCAGATTTGTGTTTTGCAATAAATTCGTTAGACTTCTCAACCCATTTATCAGCAAGGTCTTCATCGCGGAAGCGCGCGGCATGACCGCCGGTATAGAAGCCAATCCGGCTTATCCCGTTGTGAATTGTTGAGTTGTGACCGCGTGACCAATCCATCTTCAATGTATGGCGATGGGTAATCCCTGTAGGATGATCAGGGCTTGGCTTTTTCGTCCCCACCCATAACGGGTCAGCAGGGTCGAGATTTAGAACACGATGATCCTGAACGTAAACCTGAGGGACACGATCATTGGTGGTGGGTAATAGGAAGCAAGTATCGAATCCTATTTCGAGAGGCCCTGGCTTCAGTTGTCCATTCCAGTCGGGCCCCTCTTCATCACCAAGCCCAAGATGCCATTTGCCGATGACTCCAGTAGCATAACCTGCACGCTTCAGAATTGAAGCAACCGTTTCAGTATCAGGTTTAATAATCGCAGGCGCATTGGGTGGCGCAATACCAGTACGTTCACCGCGAAAGGCATAAGTCCCTGTCAACATCGAATAACGCGTTGGCGTGCAGGTGGAAGCCGAGCAGTAGCCGCTTGTGAAACGCACCCCCTCTGCAGCCAGCTTGTCAATATGTGGCGTCTTTAGCGCAGTCGCACCGTAACAGGAAACATCACCATAGCCCAGGTCATCAGCCATAAAGACGATAATGTTCGGCTTCTCTGCTTTCACCTGCCTGTTCGAGAACAATAGCATAGCAGTTATTGAAAGTATCAGAATCAATCGAGACATAATATTTCTCACGGAGCTTTACGTTAACAGAAATGTTTGTCTGAACAGAACATTGGCAGTACATACGATAATAATTGGTACGATGGTTTTTACATCACTTTTTTTTCCGAACGTAACAGATTGCTGTTCAGTTTGAAAGTAACTGATTAACAGAGCGTAAATTCATCCGGGCTGACTCAACCAATGTTCATAGGATGTAAGTTCCTGCTCGATCATAATAGCAAGTGCATCTAATTTCGGCCAAATCTTTCTGAATGATTTATTTTTGCAGACCGCATGCACAAAACGCAAAAAAGGAGTCAGCCAGGGTTCAACAATGACAACATGTCCTCCCAGAGGAAGTACGCGATTCATTTCACTTAAGGTCTGCTTCAGATCCGAAAGTAGTACAGGTAAGTGATGCAGCCCACCCTGGACAATTAAAACATCCCGACTATTGTCCTAAAACTTGAGTTCCCGGCAGTCACCGACATACAGCTGTGATTTGCCCTGATATTGCTCGAGTAGATATGGCGACAGGTCAACTCCTTCAATGGAATGGAATCCCAATTGTTCTAGAGCATGTAACCCAGTGCCTTGCCCACAAAACAAATCGACTACTTTAAGATTCTTATCCCAGTTATCAACGCCCAATTGCTGAAGCCTTTTGAGAAAATTTTGGAATTCCTGATCTGGTGTTTCGAAACGACGATAGGCTTCTTCCCAGATCTCATCACAGCATTCCATACCAGGATGCCAATATTGGATCTGTGAGGTTGATACATTAAGTTGCATTTTCATGGCTTACTCGAATTCTAGCTATGAAATGCAGTGATCGTCCAAAGAGGTAGTCTGCCGGCTTGGGATAAAGATGTAAATCACTTTCCCAGTCAATCACATCCAAATCCAATTCGGAGAACATTTGCTGCCATTCCTCATAAGACAGGTAATTGTAGGGCAAAGCGACTCCATAACTTGCGTTCCCCACCCAGTCCATGAAGCGTAATGTTGGTTTCGCAAACAATCCGTTTCGCGTATGATCTTTTATAATAATCGATTTTCGAGCAACTCTTTTGGCCTCCTTGAGAATCACACTGGGATCGACTGTGTGGTGCAGAACATCGACAAGTAGAATCGAATCAACACTTTTGTTTTCAAAAGGAATAGTTGTGCCATCGAATTCTGAGACGGGAATTTTAGTGTCCTGCCTGATGAGGACATCAAGTCCCTTGATTTCAACATTTGAGTTAATCTTACTCAGGCAACTTCCCAACAGTCCATCGCCACAACCTATATCCAGTACCAGACCATCTTGAGGCAATAAAGGTGCCAAATGTCTGGTAAGCAATTCAACACGTCGGCTATGAACCGTGTGAGAGTGGATTCGTTGGAGCATTTTCATTTTATCAGGTGTCGCGAAGCTTTAATCGTTGGACTGCTTTTTTGATGGTTTTCATTTCGAAGATCTATATCTTCATTCTGTTTCGACTCAGAGAGAATATTTTTGACAGTTCTTTGTTCAGAACTCCAAATGGCGACTACTTGCATGAGCACGAAAAATATGAGCGCCTGCGTCACTGTGAAAAGAGTAAATGCTCCTGCAATCAATCGTGACCAATGCAAAGTTATCTTGCCAGACGAAACAAATTCAATAATACCAGGCCACAGGAATCCAATACCCAATAAAGTGAATAAACCAACGATCACACCCAGAGGTTTACCGGTAAACAGACTGGCCACAACGGATGACCAAAACCCGACTGATTCCTCACGCCGTGAACTGAGTTGAGCCATTCGATTAGTCAATGCCGAAGCCAGAAGCAATGTAATACCAAATGAACCAACCAACTGGCAGACTACAAACCGATAGATCATCCATTCTTCGAGTCTATGGTTCTGAAAGTAGAATTCTGTAGGATAAGCCGCCAGTACCAGTATGAATAACATGCAAAAGGAAAAGCCCGCCAGAAAGATTTTTTCTGGACGATAGCACAGTACACCTTCACCGATAACTTTGAGAAAACGGATACCGTCCCAAAGTGCGCTCAACTTACTTTCCCCAATCCGTTCTTCGTATTTCATTGGGATTTCTATTATCCGTAAATCATTCATTAAAGCGCGTGCGCTCATAGCCGGAGTGAAATGCAATCCGTCGGGAAGCGGATAAAGATGCTTGAGCGCCGAGCGGCATACGACCCGCATGCCACTGGCTGTATCAGTGACTTTTCTGCCGCATAACAAACCTAATAGAAAGGCAAAGATTCGATTGCCTGTCCTGCGTATTGCCGGCATTTGTGAATCTGGTCCTAGCCGTGAGCCAAGCGTGACATCGGCATTTTCAGCAATCGCCGTCTGACAGAGCTGGCTAAAGAATCGAGGATCACAAGTACCGTCGGCATCTAGAAACCCGACGAGATCTCCTCGTCCCAGTCTCCAGCCTTCTTTAATAGCCGCTCCATATCCTTGGTTTTCTTCATAAACCACTACTTGAATATCTTCATAAGTTTGAGCAATTTCAACGGTTCGATCGGTAGACCCATCACTGACGACAATGATTTCTACACCTTCTAAGCCTGCTTGATGAGAAATGTCCTCCCGTGCGTCGAGACATCGGTCAATCGTGGCACCGATGGCCTCCTGTTCGTTTAAAGCTGGAATGACTATTGTAAGCCATCTATTATTCATACCTTACGACTCATTCAGATTGGAGTGAAGCACTCATCCCACAGGATTATCTTGAACGTACAGAATTCAATAGTGGTAAGAAACTTCTGGTTTTAAAATAGTGAATAATACATAATAAGGGGACCTAGGGGGCATAGCTAGCTAAAATTTATAGTTTCGAGCCCCGGAACAGATGCCGATAAAATAATAATACCAATTTTATGGCTCATCCCATTTGAATTGAGTTGTTGCCGACAGGCATCAATCCGACCATCTCGCTTATCAGAATAATGCCTGATCCATGAAAATAACTCTGATACTGTTAACCTGTTATGTTCTGGCCACCCTGGTATTGATTACAAAAGTGATTCCCACTCAATTCATCCGTTTCAAAGTTCTCAAACCACTTCGGAACAAAATTCAATTCCTGAGCACTACTCGATTGGCTGTGCTGACCGTTTTTATTCTCAGTTTTATGCTCTCGGCTGGTATTTCAAACATTAAAATACCTGTCCCACGATTTCATGATGAATTTAGTTATTTATTAACATCCGACACGATTTCGCAAGGCAGGCTCACTAACCCAATACACCCTTTCTGGAAACACTTTGAATCATTTCATATCATCCACCAACCCTCTTATGCCTCCAAATACCCTCCCGGGCAGGGACTGTTTCTGGCCATAGGTCAAGTTCTGACGGGACGCCCGATTGTAGGTGCCTGGTTGAGTATCGCACTGGCAAGTGGTGCGATCTGCTGGATGCTGCAATCCTGGGTACCACCACGCTGGGCCTTCGCGGGAGGACTGATGTCCGCGCTCCATCCACTCATGATACTCTGGGGTCAGAATTATTGGGGTGGTGCCGTTGCTGTTCTTGGTGGAGCACTATTATTTG